>NZ_CABPVS010000001.1:296906-301816 GCF_902460845.1 Campylobacter concisus
ATGATAGTGACTTTTGCTTCATCACCTTTTGTAAAGCCAGATAGTGGATATATGTGCCTATCATAAGCTGCAGCTTGAGCTTTTCTATCAAGCCTTGCGTATTTAGGAAAGCTCATACCATATCCCATATTGTTATCAAGGATCTCATTTATATCGTTAAATTTAAACCCCATCTCACTAGCTATGTGTTCTCTAGACAGATAAGGATATGGTGAGCTAGAAATTTGCATTTTAATATCCTTAGTAAGTTTTAAACTACTCAACGATTTTTCAAAATTTGTTTGAGTGAAAATCTCTTTTGTTTAAATCGACCTTTCAAAAATTTAGTTTATATGTGACTTCTCTCTACACAAAAGTCTTGCTAATAGAACTTATCCTCTCGCTCCAAGAATTTGCTAGAGAATTTATATCCTCGCTAGTTGGCTTAAATTTCTCATATTCGTTTGAGGCAACACTTTCTGCGTTAATGTTCTTTGATCTTGCATACATTAAAAGGGTTAGCTCTTTTAACCTTTCTTTTATGAGCGCTTTGATACTTTCGTTATCCTTGCCTATTTTTTCAAAATCCACAAAATACTCTTTATGCTCTCCAGTGCTTGAGATATCATTTAAGGCAGCACTGCTTAGCTTAGTCTTTGCACTATCACTTGGTAGCGGTCTAGAACTACGTAAAAATCCCATAAAAAGAGCCTCTTTGCTGTAGCCTTCATCTGACTTATAAAAAGACATATCAGGGTTAAAACTAAACTCATCGCCTGCTTCGCTCATCGTAAAATCAACCTCTTTTACTATGAGCCTAACGCCTGCACTTGAAAGCTCTTTACTAAGAGTTTTAGCGCTATTTAGCTCATCGGAGCTAGAGTAGATGTTTGAGATAGTAGAGCTTGATAGATCTTTTAGTAAATGTCCTTTGGCATCATAGTGAGTGCCTTTTGTGCTGTAGCCTTTTGGTAGTTTGCCTATATCTGCAAGGGTGTAGCTCTTTTTATCATCACCTAAAGCAGACGTCATTTGATCAAATAGTCTGTAGTAGTGCTTTATGGTGTCAGCCATATCGATGTTATCAAAGATCTTTATCTGCTCGTCCTTGCTTTTGATGCGATTTAGCACATGGTTGCGCTCGGCAAATCTACTAAGCTCATCAAGCGTGCTTTTATGGATTTTAAAGTCCTGTGGCAGACCTGCTGCTTTATTAAAGTCAGCTCCCATAAAGCCTGCCTTATCTACTGTGTAGCCGTAAGCTTGAAGATCACTAAAATTTAAAGAGATGAGGCTATTTTGTGATGAAGAAACATAGTTAAATTTAGCAGGCTCTTGGCTTGGCTTACTGCTCTCTTCTTTGGTTTTTTGGTTAAAGAGATCACTAAAATTTGCAGATCTATTTTGTTTGTGTTGTTGCTTGGTGTATGAATTTACATTTGTGCTTAAGATGCTAATATCATTCATAGCTTGACCTCCTAGCTTCTTACTTGATACCAAGCAAAACATATTCCAACCCACAAAAATAAAAAATCAATCAATATAAATAATACCTATGGGTCAAATTTGGTCTAGTGGTTTGATTTTATGTTCTATTTGTTGCTATTATTGCCTACTATATAAAAATTGCTATTTACTATTTGTTTATATAAAAAATTAGTTTAAAAATATAATCTCTATTTAAGTAATATTAAATTCATTTTTCATGTTGTGCTTCAATTACCAATAAGCATCATCTCAAAAATATCTTTCAAATATAAGTTTTAGCTCTATGGTGCTAAAACTTATTTAGCACTATCAAGAGATTGATAGTGCTATAAGGTCTTAGCCAGACGGGCGAATAGCCTGAGGGCTATTATAAAAATAAGTCAAATAATGCCAAGAGTCTAGTAGCTTATTTTTATGACTAGAGGCAATAAAATATTAAATAAGATATTTTTGTTTATTTTATATTTAATATTTTTACTTTATTTTTATATGAGAAATCGGTCAGTAAATTGATAATGTATATTAACTTTGTAAAATATTTGAAGCATAAATTTCACTATAGCAGGTTACTTTTTTATAAATCAGCCAAATTTAGCCAAGTTATACAACAAAAGCAGTAGATAAGATCGTCTATTTTTACGTTCTAACTTCAGTAGAAGTAACACATACTTAGATAAGCCAGCTTAATATAATGCCTAACTGGCTTACTGACAAGTAGCAAAAAGAGCCTTGCGAGAGAGTCGCTATCACATTTCTAAGCTAGAGTCTTTTTTGCCAAATATCTCATTTTTTATCTCTGGTAGACGACTATTTATAAAATCCCTGACATTTGGGATAGTGTTTGCCACACTTTTAAAGAAGGTTACCACTTTTTCTTTAAAGACCTTAAGAGTCGTATTTTCATCTTTTAGCTTTTTATTTTCATATGCTAGACTTTGATTTTCATTTTTCAACGATTCATTAGCTTCCATTGCTTGCCCCAGCTCCTCTACCTCTTTTTGTTGTTTGGCAGCTAGTTCTTTATATGTTTTAATTTCTTTTTCTAGCTCTTCTTTTTCTTCTTCCACTTCTATTTTCTTGGCTTCAATATCCTTTAGTCTTGCTAGCTCTTCTTTGTCTGCCTTGGCTTGGTTTATAATTTCTTTGCTATTAAGTATCTGGCTTTTATAACTGCGTATAGCTACATCTCTTTGCTTCAAACTTTCTTTTAGTCCATTAATCTCTTCTTTTTGAGCCAACACTATGTCTTTATTCTCAAAAGTCTCATTTAGCTCTTTTAGTTCTAAAATCTCCTTATGTAAGAGTTCATTTTCTAACTCTAACTCATTTTTTCTAGCCAATATTTCACTCTTATCAGCTAGTTGTTTTTCCAGCTCATCTATCTTATTTTGAAGATCAGTGTCTTTAATTATGGTTATGTTTTGTTTTGTTAAATCATAAATATCTTTACTGATAGTTTTTACGAATTCTTCCATGCCATCTTTGGATATCTCATAGCGTATCTTACCTGTGAATGATTTTTTTTCATCAAAAGCTTCATCAATACATTCTTCAAAATTCAAAGTAATATCATTTTTAAGTGCTTGTTCGCTTTTATAAGATAGCTCAGTTTCATGCATTTGTTTTAGAGTTTTATGAATAGCCTTACTTCCTACCACGCCTCTTACAGCTATACCACTAAATGCGTCTGCGCTCATATCTTGCATATCTCTGCCGTATATAGCCATATTTTTTCTGTCTCTTCTTATGCAAGCATGCTTAGTAAAATCATAGTTTGAAAAAATGATTTGCCAGTGTTTGGTTTTTTCATCATTATGCTCAGCAGCAGCCACACATTCTACGCCGTATTTTTTACAATAATTATTAATAAAGTCCATGGCATTAGCAAGAATGTTTAGCCCATTTATAAACTTGGTCTCTTCTTCATTGAGTCCTTCATTTTCTTCTTTGGGTCTTTGTGTTCCAAATGTTAAAAGTATCTCCGTAAAAGGGGTCATCTTTTTTTGCCAAACACGCTTTCTTGATTTGCCGTTTTTGTCAGTTATAGTTTGGCTTTCATAGTCTTTTTTGAATTGCAACAGCATCTCTTTTATCTTGTTTTCAATATCCTCGTGAGACATACTACGAGATGGCTCTTTTTCTATAAGAGCACCATAGTCATTTCGTACGAAATACCTATTGGCTCTTGTATCCCTTCTTAAATACTTTATCTTTTTTGTTTGCTTGGGCTCCCGCATGTTGTGGCACATTCTGTCTATAGCTTTTTCAAAGGTTATATTATCAGTTAGTGTATTTATAACTATTTCATAGCCACTTATCTTCATCTTAATATCCTTACTTCGATAAAATTTCAAGATTATTTTATAAAATTTCACAGCCTAAAACAAGGAATTCGGTAGGCTTCAGACCGCTAAAATGCTTACTTTTAGAAAATACTATGAAATATATAATATAATTTTTGTAGCTTTTGGATTTTCTCTTAGAAATTTAGTCTAGTATGAAATTAAAATGGTAAAAATAATAAAAATATAGAGGTTGTGCTCATCATAAAAAGAGCACTTTAGATAGGACAAGTTAGTAACATAAAAATAGTTACCAACAAATCAAAGATGACTGAAAGTCTAGCTTTATGCTTAGCTAAATTTATCCTTTAGCATCTCATACACTTCGTTATTCTCTCTTTTGCCGACAACTAGCACTAACACTACTATTTCACTATCTTTTACTTGATAGGCCAAGCGGTAGCCGACATCTCTTAGCTTGATCTTATAGACATCTTCATAGCCTCGTAGCTTGTCTTTGGTAACCTTTGGGTTTTCTAGACGCTCACTTAGCTTCTTTTTAAACTGCACTTTTATGCTGTTATCAAGCTTTTGCCACTCTTTTAAAGCGCTTGGCAAAAATTCTAACTCATAGCTCATCTAAGCTTACTTTTACTGGTTTTTCACCACTTGCTAGAGCGGTATCTACTGCTTTACTTAGATGATACTCTTCTATTATCTCTGTCATTTTTTCATAGACATCACTAGGTACTAGATAGGCGCTAGGGACATTGTGATTTAGTATAGCTACGACATTATCTCCGGCTTGTTTTAAAATTTGAGCTGGAGACTTTTTTAGCTCGCTTATGCTAGCTGTAAAATTTGCTTGTATGGTTTGCATTTTTATCCTTTATTTAATACCTAAAATAATACTAAATAAGATATAAGAATAGTCTTAAAACTCATGCTTTGAAATTTGCCCCTACTCATTTTCATACGACACTATCTCTACTTTAGCTTTGAGTGTATTAGTGTTAATAGGCTTGGCATAATCAAAATAAGATAAACATTATTTTGATTTTTTACCATAAGATATAAATGGTTTCATTATAATCACAATAAATTTATTACACCAATAAAATTATTGGGTATATACAGATTAACACTACCGGAATATCTATT
>NZ_CABPVS010000001.1:307241-314582 GCF_902460845.1 Campylobacter concisus
GCACGTTCAAGGTTGCTGTGCTTTGCACAGATTTATAGTAGTCCGCAGAGCGAATTTTCGTCTGCAAATTTAAATTTAAAAAGGATAAAAATGATAAAAAGTTATGTTTTAGGTTTTCCAAGAATCGGAGAAAAAAGAGAGTTGAAGCGCGCATTAGAGGGCTTTTGGGCTGCTAAAGAGGGCTTTAGCGAAGAGAATTTGCAAGAGACTGCAAAGACGCTTCGCCAAAGACACTGGAAATACCAACAAGACGCCGGCATTTCGGCTATTAGCGTTAATGATTTTTCATTTTACGACCTAATGCTTGATAACATCATCGCTTTTGGCGCTACACCTCCAAGATTTGCAAATTTAAGCGGATCGGAGCAATATTTTGCTTGCTCAAGAGGCAACAAAAACGGCGTTGCTATGGAGATGACAAAATGGTTTAACACAAACTACCACTACATCGTGCCAGAGCTTAGCAGAGAGAGTAAATTTAGCCTAAAAGCGGACAAAATTTTAAATGAATACAAAGAGGCGAAAGCTAACGGCGTAAAAGGTAAGGTAAATTTGATCGGCCCTATCACATTTTTAGCTCTTTCAAAGACGACTGACGGCAGCTGCCCATTTAAGCACCTTGACGCGCTTGTAGGCGAGTACAAAAAGCTACTTGAGCAAATTTCTAAGCTTGATGATGAAATTTTAGTGCAGTTTGACGAGCCGATCTTTGTAACAGACAAAAACGAAGAGCTACTTTTGCCACTTATCACAAAGGTTTATAACGAGCTAACAGGCGTTGTAAACAACGTTAAGATCGTATTTGCGACATATTTTGAGCATGCGATTAAGGCAGTTAGCGAAGTGGCTAAAACTAAAATTTACGGCATCGCGCTTGACTTCATCCACGGCAAGAGAAATCTCGAAGCACTTGAGACTATCAAAAACAGCCATTTGACACTATTTGCAGGCGTGATCGACGGCAGAAATATCTGGAAAAGCAACATCGATGAAAAAGTAAAACTCGTAGCTGAAATTTCAGAGAAAATAGGCGGTAAAGATCTATTTATCGGCACTTCGTGCTCACTTCTACATGTGCCTTATACATTAAAATATGAAGAGAATTTAAACCCAGAGATCAAAAGCTGGCTAAGCTTTGCGGTTGAAAAGCTTGATGAGATCAAGATCATCACAAAACTTGCAAACGGTGAGAAGCTTGATGAGAGCGAAACAAAAATTTATGAAGAGAACAAAAATGCTGTTAAAACCCGTGCTACTTCAAAGCTCATCCACTCAGATAGCGTTCAAAACCGCATCAAAAATTTAAGCAAATTTGAGCGTGAGGAGAAATTTGAAGATCGCATAAAGATCCAACGCGAAACCCTAAACTACGGCATCTTACCTACAACAACGATAGGTAGCTTCCCTCAAACGGTTGACCTTCGCGTACTTCGCCAAAATTTCAAAAAAGGCGAGATCGACGCGGCTGCTTATGAAGCTGGCATCAAAAAATATATCGATCACTGCGTGAAATTTCAAGAAGATATCGGCCTAGACGTGCTAGTACACGGCGAACCAGAGAGAAACGACATGGTTGAGTACTTTGGTGAGCAGATCAGCGGATATGCATTTAGCCAAAATGGCTGGGTACAAAGCTACGGCAGCCGCTGCGTCAAGCCACCACTTCTCTTTGGTGACGTAAGCCGCCCAGAGCCGATGACTGTTAAGTGGATGAAATACGCTCAAAGCATCACAAAACACGTAATGAAGGGCATGCTAACTGGACCTGTAACGATGCTAAACTGGAGCTTCGTGCGTGACGATCTTCCAAGAAGCGAGGTGGCAAAACAGCTTGCGCTTTGTATCTATGACGAGATCGCAGACCTTCAAGATGCGGGCATCAGAGTGATACAAGTCGATGAGGCAGCGTTTAAAGAGGGTTATCCACTAAGAGCTGAAAACATCCCAGCTTATGAGAAATTTGCGGTTGATTGCTTTAAGCTTTCAGTAAGCTCAGCTGAGGCAAAAACTCAGATCCACACACATATGTGCTACTCTGAATTTAACGATATCATCAAGACCATTGAAGCAATGGACGCTGATGTTATCAGTATCGAGACTGCAAGAAGTGGCAACGAGCTACTTAAAATTTTCAAAGCCGTTGGCTACAAACAAGAGGTTGGACCTGGTGTTTACGACATCCACAGCCCACGCGTGCCAAGTGTCGAGGAGATCGTCGCTCAGATCAAAGCTCTGCTTGAGGTGTTACCAAAAGAGCAACTCTGGATCAACCCTGACTGCGGCCTAAAAACTAGAAAATGGGAAGAGGTCGAGCCAAGCCTTAAAAACATGGTAGAAGCCGTCAAGATCGTAAGAGGTCTATAATACAAATTTTAGCGTCTAGCAAGCCTAGGCGCTAAACTCCGTTTAAATTTCAAAAAAAGTTAGAAAATGTTAAAAGATAAGATCATAAACAATGAAAGTGGCATAGTGCTTTATGGCCTAACGCCTCCAAAGGCTGAATTTGACGAGGCAAAGCTTAAAGAGATCGCTGCAAAATGGGACAAGAGGATCACGGACGTGCAGGCTGATGGCTTGGTGCTTTACGAGATCCAAGATGAAAGTAGCCGTATAAAAAGCGAGCGAACTTTTGAATTTAGCGATACATTAAGCCCTGAAATTTACTACTCGAAATATCTAAATTTAAAAACACCAAGCATATTTTATAGGGTCGCAAATAAATATAATGAGAGCGAATTTAGAACAAATTTAGCCAAAAGTAGCAGCGATATAAATGTCTTTGTCGGCGTTGCTTCTGGCAAAGTAGAGCCTAAAATGAGCCTAGAGCGTGCTTATGAGATCGCTAGAGATGAGTTTAAAGAGCTTGTAGTTGGCGGTGTTTGCATAGCTGAGAGGCACGCTAAAAAGGGCGATGAAGAGCAAAGGATGAGTCAAAAGGCCAAAATGGGGGCGAAATTTTTTATCTCACAGGCGGTTTTTGATATAAATTTGGCTAAAAATTTACTAGAAAGCGTGGCAAAAAGCGGGCTAAATTTGCCTATTATTTTGACATTTACGACTTGTGGCACGCCAAAAACGCTAGAGTTTATCAAGTGGCTTGGCATAAGCATTGATGAAAAGAGCGAGAAAAGGATGCTTGGGAGTGATGATCTTTTAGCTACAGCATCGCAGATTTGCCTTGAAAATTTTGCAGAGCTTTATGAATTTGCCAAAAAGCTTGGTATAAACGTCGGCGTCAATGTTGAAAGTGTAATGGCAAAAAGAGCTGAGATAGAAGCGAGCCTAGAGCTAACGCATAAGATAAGAGAGGTGTTTTGATAGTTTAAAAGCTATCAAAACTTATATTTTATATGGTTTTAGTAAGTTCTTAGTCTTTTTTAGCTTTAATTATATAAGATTTTTAAGCTCATTTTAAAGTAGATAAAATTTATGACAAATATATTATTATGTGGTGGTTCTGGTACGAGGTTGTGGCCTATTAGCAGGACTTTGATGCCAAAACAATTTATTAAATTATTTGACGATAGATCACTTTTTCAGCTAACTGCACTACGAAATAGTGAAATTTGTGACAATACATTTGTTATTACAAATATCGATCACTACTACTTGGCGATGGATCAGATAGAAAATTTAAATATCACAAATTTCAAATATCTTCTCGAGCCAGTCGGTAGAAATACTGCACCAGCGATCACATTAGCTTGCCTCGCACTTGATCCAAATGAGATTGTTTTAGTAACGCCATCGGATCATTTGATAAAAGAGATTAAAGCATACCACATAAGCGTAAAAGCCGCAAAGGAGCTGGCAGAGCAAAATTTTTTGGTTACTTTTGGCATAAAGCCAAGGTCGCCTGAGACCGGATTTGGATATATAGAGAGCTATAATGGTGATGTGAAGGCTTTTTATGAAAAGCCAGACTATGAAAGAGCGGTGAAATTTCTAAAAGATCAAAATTTCTACTGGAATTCAGGTATGTTTGTCTTTAAGGCAGGTGTTTTCTTGGATCAGATGAAAATTTTTGCTCCTGAGATACTTGAAGCATGCAAAGTAGCTTTTGATAACGCAAAAAAAGATGAAATTGATATCAAAATAGACACTACCGATATGCAAAATATTCCGCAAAATAGCATAGATTATGCTGTAATGGAAAAGTCTGATATCGCAAAAATGGTAGTACTAGATGCGCCTTGGAGTGATCTTGGAAGCTTTGATAGTTTGGATGAGCAGCTACCAAAAGATGTCAATGGAAACACAATAAATAGCGATCTTGTGCAGATAAATTCTCACAATAATCTAGTCCTATCTGGTGGTAAAAAAATAGCCTTGATAGATGTCGATGATCTAACTGTGGTTGATACAAAAGATGCTCTTTTAATATCTAAAAAATCTTCTAGCCAAAAAGTAAAAAATGTGGTGGAAATTTTAAAAGAGGAGAGTTCTGATCTTTGTAATGCTCATGTTACGACAAATAGGCCTTGGGGAAACTACACTGTTCTTGAAAATCAAGATGGTTATAAGATAAAAATAATAGAGGTAAAACCTGGCAAAAGACTATCTTTGCAAAAGCATTTTCATAGAAATGAGCACTGGATAGTACTATCAGGTAGTGCCACCGTTACGATAGGTGAGACAACTAGACTCGTTTGTCCTAATGAGTCTATCTATATAAAAATGGGCGAAGTTCATAGGCTGTCTAATGAAGGAAAAATTCCTGTGGTTTTGATAGAAGCTCAGGTCGGTGAATATACAGGTGAAGATGATATAATTCGCCTAGATGATGATTTTAAAAGGTGATTTATGGATAAAAAAGTAGCGTTAATAACTGGTATAACTGGTCAAGATGGATCGTATCTGACAGAATTTTTACTAAAAAAAGGTTATATAGTCCATGGTGTAAAAAGGCGAACGAGCCTTTTTAATACAGACAGAATAGACCATCTTTATCAAGATCCGCATGTTGATAATAGAAATTTTTTCTTACATTATGGTGATATGACGGACTCTATGAATTTAACAAGGATCATCCAAGAAGTACAGCCAGATGAAATTTACAACCTAGCTGCCATGAGCCACGTTCATGTAAGCTTTGAGACACCAGAATATGTCGCAAATGCTGATGGCACAGGCACTCTTAGACTACTTGAAGCTATAAGGATACTAGGGCTTGAGAAAAAAACTAAAATTTATCAGGCATCTACCTCTGAGCTTTACGGAAAAGTGCAAGAGACACCGCAAAGCGAAACGACTCCATTTTATCCAAGAAGTCCTTATGCGGTCGCAAAGATGTATGCGTACTGGATAACGGTTAATTATAGAGAGGCTTATGGTATTTTTGCTTGTAATGGCATATTGTTTAATCACGAATCACCAGTTAGAGGCGAGACATTTGTAACCAGAAAGATTACAAGGGCAGCTAGCAAGATAGCTCTTGGACTTCAAGACAAGCTTTATCTTGGAAATTTAGACGCCAAAAGAGACTGGGGCCATGCAAAAGACTATGTGAAGATGATGTGGATGATACTGCAAGCTCCAGAGCCAGAAGACTGGGTGATAGCAACTGGCCAAACAACAGCGGTTAGAGATTTTGTAAAATTTGCATTTGCCTATGCTGGTATCAATTTGAGATTTGAAGGGGCTGACGTAGATGAGATAGGAGTCGTGGACTCACTAAATTTTGAAAAAGCAAAAGAGTTAAATTTAAATTTGTCTCATTTAAGTGTTGGTCAAACTGTGGTTTGTGTGGATCCAAGATATTTTAGACCAACGGAGGTTGATTTGCTACTTGGGGATCCTAGTAAAGCAGAGAAAAAACTAGGCTGGAAGAGAGAATTTAACCTTCAAGATCTAGTAAATGATATGATGAAATCAGACTTAAAGCTCATGACAAAAGATATCTATCTAAAAGATGGCGGATATGAGATAATGAGCTATTTTGAGTAAAAAATGGATAAAAATAGCAAAATTTATGTAGCAGGACATAAAGGACTAGTAGGCTCTGCTATAGTGAGAAATTTAAAATTAAAGGGCTATAAAAATATAATCACAAGAACTCATAGCGAGCTTGATCTTATGGATCAAAAGGCAGTTTGTGAGTTTTTTGAAAAAGAAAAGCCCGAGTACGTGGTGCTAGCTGCTGCAAAGGTTGGTGGAATAGTGGCAAATAGTACCTATAGGGCTGATTTTATATATGAAAACTTACAAATTCAAAATAATGTGATCCATCAAAGCTATCTGCGTAAGGTAAAAAAACTATTATTTCTGGGAAGTACTTGCATATATCCTAAAGATGCTCCACAGCCAATGAGCGAAGATGTGCTTTTGACATCTCCACTTGAATACACAAATGAGCCATATGCGATCGCTAAAATAGCCGGCATGAAGATGTGTGAGAGCTATAATCTGCAGCACGGCACAAATTTTATATCTGTTATGCCTACAAATTTATATGGTCCAAACGACAACTTTGATCTAGAAACCTCGCATGTATTGCCAGCGCTTATAAGAAAGATACACCTAGCAAAACTTTTAAGTGAAGAAAAATTTGACGAAGTGATAAAAGATCTAAAAGCAAGAGATATAAATGAAGCTATGGCTTATCTTGATAAATTTAGCATTTTAAAAGATAGAGTAGAAATTTGGGGCACAGGAAAACCTAGACGAGAGTTTCTACACTCAGAAGATATGGCCGATGCTTGTGTATTTTTACTGGAAAATAGAGACTTTAAAGATACTTATGATAAAAATAGTAAAGAGATAAGAAATACGCATATAAATATAGGTACAGGTAAAGATGTCTCGATAAAAGAGCTAGCAAATTTGGTTAAAAGTATAATTGGCTTTAAAGGTGAGCTATATTTTAATGATAGCAGGCCTGATGGAACGATGCTAAAACTAACGGATCCTTCTAAGCTCCACTCTCTTGGTTGGAAGCATAAAGTAGAGCTTGAAGATGGAATAAAGACGCTTTATGAGTGGTATTTAAATGACTAATCTAAAAAAGCTATTAGCAATAACAACAAGACAAGAAAAGAAAAATTTTATTATTTTGATTTTTATGAGTATTTTTTTGTCGGTTATTGAAACCGTTGGAATATCTGCTATTATGCCGTTTATTACCTTAGCATCAGATCCATCAAAAATAGTTGGTAACGAATATTCAAAAAAAATTTATGACTTTTTTGACTTTTCTACTACTACTAGTTTTATGATTTTTTTTGGTCTTTTTTTAATAGGCTTTTATATTTTTAGAGCTTTTTACTCGATATTTTATAATTATTTGCTTAATAAATTTGCATTTGGAAGATTTCATTCTTTTGCATTTAGACTTTTTAAAAA
>NZ_CABPVS010000002.1:0-253966 GCF_902460845.1 Campylobacter concisus
TTTTTATACAATATTAAAATATTTAATATTTTTAATAGCCATTCATTTCTTTGTCTTCATTAATAAGCATTCTAATATATGCGGCACGAGTTGGAAAGAATTTTTTATTATAGATATAGTCTAAATATTTTAATTCATCTTCTTCTAAATAAATTACAACCTGTCTTTTCTTTGGTTTATATTGGCTATTATCTTTTTCTTTGTTGTCTGTCATCTATTAATTCCTTGTTTTTTTTCCCTCTCCTTGGCACTAAGTTTTAGAAAATCAGTGAAATCAAATCCTTTCTTTAGCTCTTTTTCTAATCCGTTTTGTTTGAGTATCTTTTCCCATTCTATTATTTCTACAACTTTACAAGAGTTATTTAACTGCTCTTTTAAAGCCTTTGCACCATTTTTCCCTGCCTCGTCATAATCATATGCTACAACAATGTAACTATCTTTTAACATATCAATTTGAATTTGTTTTAAATGAGTGGCAGCACTCCCAAAGCTTATAGCCTTATATCCACGTGACAACATATTTAAGCAGTCTTTTTCACCTTCAGCTATGAATATAGGACTATCATCTCTTGTATATTCTTTTAATGCTTGGATATTAAAGGCGCAGCGTGGTCTATTTTTGCTAAAAGTGTATTTGATATTTAAATTTGGATTATATTTCCAAAGCGTTACGATCTTGCCAGTCTCATTTCTTAATGGCATTACCAACCTATCTTCTTCTTTGGAATAACCTATTTGAAATCTTTGAGCTATTTCTTTACGTTGATTATTGTCACAAACTGGAAGCAGTTTATGTAAAAGTTCTTGATAGCGTGTAAAATTCTCACGCCTTTCATTTTCGTATTTTTTTACTATGTCGTCATCAAGATAATCTATTGTGGGTTCTTCTTTAATTGGTCTAACATTTATAGCTTTTTTATGAATAGCAATATTTGTCTTTTGCCCATGATTTAGATCATGATCTATTTTTAGGTTGTCTAGAATACCTGCTACTTCTAAAAATGCACTTCTTTCGTCGCAATTCTTTATTTCCTTATAAAATGCTATTATATCACCCCTAAAACCACTGCCAAAGTCTTTAATATAGCCATTCTTTGGATCAATAGAAGCAGAAGCGGTATGCTCATCTTCTCGCATCCTGAATTTATAGTGGCTATCCACGTCAAAACCAAGATATTCTAAAAAAGCCCTTGTATCATCTTTGTGTAAGTTCATTTAATTACTCTTCTTGCTTGTTTTAAAGTTTTTAAATTTGCAAAAACTTTACGAGAATATGGATTATTTTCAACTTTTCCGTTATAGCAGTTTAGTGCTTTATAATCCCAACCATGTTTATTAATGCAATTTCTTAGTATCATTGCTCCCATTTGAATGTTTGTTTCTGGCTTATATAGGTCATCAATGCTTAAATTTTTAGCTTTTAACGTTGTTTCATGAATTGAATTAATCTGCATCAACCCATAATCTATTGAGCCATTGTTGTTAATATTCTTTGCATTATTGGTAAAGTTACTCTCTGTTTTTGCTATAGCCCAAAGAAGTATCGGAGGGATATTAAACTCTTTGCCAAATTTATAAAAGAGCTTATTGTATCTACTTTCATTAGCATTGGGTATAGCTAAAACATTTGTCGCTATTGTAGATAATGATAATATAATAATAAATAGTTTTTTATAGTATTTTATTGTTTTAAATTGTTTTAAAAATTTCATCTATTAGCGCCTAAGCTCTTTTGATTTGAGTGTTCCATAACTTTTTCTTTTGGAAGTTTTATTGCACCACTTTTGACCTTTTCTGTGTATGCCTTACCTAATCTATTTATTACCTCTTTGTTGTTTTGTGCCGATACAATATTATTTATATGTTTACCTATACCAGATATGCCAGCAACACGATTTAAATTTTGAGTAAAAGCTGTAATACTTTCATCTCCTATGCTTTCAGCTAATGCTGCAGTTGCTTCTATGCCACCTTTTAAACATTTTTCAAAATTATCAATTGTTGCAGGATTTTTAAAATTTAATCCTTTGCCTCTCTCCTTGTTTTGTTCTTCATTTTGATCTAAAATTAGATCGTTTGTTTCAGTGGATTTTATAAAAATTTTATTAGCTATTTTGCTAACACTACCTATGCCACAATCATTGCAACCTATCTTTACTAAATGATCTAAGTCTTTTTGAAAGTGTCCTTCGCCAAGTCTTGCATTGATATGAATAGTTTTTCCATCAATATCAGTAAAGTTAAAGCCTATTTTTTCATGTATAGCTTTAAAATCCTTATTGTTTTCATCCATTAATGTTTTATCCATCATTTTTAGAGTTTGGAATAGGGCGATATTTTCATCTCCCCTAAACTCTTTGTTGGCAGCTAGCAACTTACTAAATTTATGTATTTGATAATTTCCGTCTTTGTTTATATCAATATCAATGCGTGAAGTTATATTTTTAGATAATGTTTTACTAAGAGCTAGTTCAGCTTCGTTATATACTGATTCATGCTCTATTTTGTTATAAAGTTCTCCATTGAGTTCTAGAAATTTACTAGCAACATTATCTATTATCTTATCATGAGGTGTATTCTTGTCAAAAATTTGATCATACTTTTCGAAAAAGCTCTCAAGCTGGTAATTGCTTTGTGCTTTATTGTTCTTGTCAATAATACTTGCGATTATGCCACCTTTTATATCCTTAAATTTTTCTTTATTCTCTTTTAAGTATTTTGGATCGAATTCATCCATGTTGTAATCAACATTTGAATACATTTCATTTAAAAATTCTGAAATTTGTTGGTTTTTATCCCCCATTTTTTCAATCTTCGACCTAACCTCATTATTGTAGAGTTCGTTTAGATTTTGATCTAGGTCACTGGCATATTGTTCTTGTAAATTGTTATCTAAATTACTTAATATTGAATTTTTGCTTTCATTGATATATTTTAAATTTTTGTAAGTTGGCATGTTATTCCTTTATTAAGACTCTATGGATGCTGACCTTTGGTGAGTGATACTCTTCTTCGTGATCATTCCAGTGTATACAAGCAAATTTTGTTTTATGACTCGAGATGTGGTATTTTTTGTCGATAATATTTACAAGCTCTTCTAGTTTTTCGTATTCATCAGCATAGATGTATTGTGATTTTTTATCAAATGCATCAAAATAAATAACATTGGCTTTTATGTTTTCGCAGCCGCATTCATTTATTAATCGTTCTAAAGACAAACCAGCTTCTTCTCTAGTTTGTTCGTTTCTACAAAGATCATATTTGGAATTTTTTTCTTCAATATCTTTTAGAATATTATTTTGTAATTTATAATAACTATTCCAAAAGCTGTGGCTGTTATCATGAATGCTATTTGGCTTATTGATTAAGAAATCACAATAGCATTTGAAATCCTCTGTATCTTTAAAAGTTAATAAAATATCATTAAATCTTACCGTATTGATAATTTTTTTTAGATCTTCTGCTTGCATTCTACTATCCTTATTTTTTCTCAAAAACCATCTCTTCAAGTTCGCCATTATCGTTTGTCTTAAATTTAGCATTGCACCAATTACCATTTTTTAACTTACCGTTACATGCAAAATAATTAAAACCTTTCGCGCTGGTTCTAGGCAGCAGCTTACCACTCTTACATTTTGGACACATAGGTGCATCACTTGGTATTTCTTGTTTTGGCTTAGTTTCAAGTTGTGGTTTGCCATCGTTATCGTAATAAAATGCCTTACAACCTTCACGCCATTGACTGCAACCCCACCAAAATACGCCTTTTTTATTTTGGCTTTCATGTCTTATAAGGTATCCCTTATTGCAAATAGGGCAAATTTGAGCATTATCTGGTTTTGTTTCAAAATTTCCCATATCGCTATCTTTTACCTTTGCTATCTCTTCCTTTATTTGTTGATTGATTTCTGTTAAAAAGTCATCCAAGCTTAAGTCGCGGCTTTCGATCATTTTTTGTTTTTCAAACCATAAAGCAGTCATATCAACGCAGGTTAAAATTTCAGGTGCAACTGAAATTAAGTCTTTACCTTTTTGTGTTGCATGTATTATTTGCTTTTTGTCATTGCTAACACTGATAAATTCATTATCTATCAAGCTTTTTATATGATTTGATCTAGTAGCTGGGGTTCCGATACCTCCATTTTCTCCTTTTTTGCCTTGATCTTTTTCAAGGAGTAATTTCTTAATGTTCGGATCTTTAGCATATTTGGCTACGCCAGTTAAGTCGGTGAGAAGTGTTGCCATGGTGTAAAATGGCTTTGGTTTAGTTTTTTTTGGCTCAAGTTTAATCTTTAAACACTCAGCCATAGAGCCTTCTATTAAATTATCCAACTTTGAAGTGTTTTCTATTTCATCATCATTACCATCTTTTTCATCTTTTTGCGGTTTAAGATAGAAAGTAAAACCTAGATCAGTTGTGGTATTTTGCGAGGCTGTAAATTTATATTCGTTAAGTTCCAAAACTATATTTGTTGCCTCATATTCTCTTGCTTTAAAAAATTGCAATGCAAATCTTTTTGCTATAAGTGTAAAAATATTTAATTCATCCTTACTTAGTTCATTTAAACACGCTTTTGCTCCAGTTGGGACAATGCCATGGTGAGCCGAAATATTTGCTGAGTTAAATGCTGCACCTTTTATAGTAAGATCAGCATTGTCTAAAATCCCTTTTAGCTCAATATCGTCTGTATTTTTAAAAATTTCTTTTAAACTTTGTATAATAGCTGGCGACTCATCATACATTGTATCAGGTAGGTATTCGCAATCACTTCTGTTATAAGTTATTAAGTGAAATTTCTCTCTTAAGTCTTGAGTAATAGCAAGAACTTTATCAGGTTTTAAGCCAAATTCTTTTGCGCATTGAGCTTGAAGTTTTAATAAATTGTAAGGAAGTGGCGGTAGCTCTTTCTTCTTTTCGGTTTTCTTAATTGTAATTCTTGCGGATTTGTTTTCGCACTCTTTTAATATGTTTTGAGCTAAATTCTTATCTGTAATTTTATCATCAGTTTTTAAATTTGCACGAAAATCTATACCATCAAAGCTTTTAAATTCACCACTAATTGCAAAGTATTCCAGACTTTTAAAATCTTCATTTTCTTTATCTCTATTTACCACTAAGGAGAGAATAGGGGTTTGGACACGTCCTAAATTTAAAACACCATTTTGATACCCCTTATTTCTAGCCACAACGGTAAATGCTCTAGTTAAATTTAGTCCGACTATCCAATCAGCCAAGCTTCTTGCAAAACCACGTTGAGAAAGCCCATAAAAGTCATCATTTGACTTTATATTATTTAACTCTTTCTTGATGCCAGCTTCACTAAGGTCATTTATTAACATTCTTTTTACTGGTAACTTATTATTTGCATAAGCTAAAATTTCATCAACTAAAATTTGTCCCTCATCGTCCGCATCACCACAATGAATAACTTCTGTTATATCTTTTTCTTTTAATAAGTTTAAAATTATTTTAAGTTGATCTTTGCTCTTGTCAATAGGCTTATATTTAAATTTCTCTATTTCAAAGGGTAGATCTCCTAAATTCCATTTTTTATATTTTTCTGCATAATCGTCAGGCTTAAAAAGCTCTAAAATGTGTCCAAAAGCCCAAGTTATGGTATCGTTACCTTTTCTAATGAAGCCATTACCTTTACTTTCATTGCCAATAAGCCCTTTAGCTATTGCACGTGCAAGTTCAGGTTTTTCTGCTATAAATAATCTACCCATTTTGTATCCTTCATTAATTTTTTAAATTGTTTTAAATTGTTTTTTATATTTTTATACATTTTAAAATTATTTTTTATTATAATTTTTGAAGGGCTAAAAGTAGCAGTTTTAGCCCTAAATACAGCAAAAAAGTTGAAGTGAGACTATCTATCAAAACCTTGACTTTTTTGCTCTTGCTTTAATTCGCCATTTAAAATTTCAGCACCTTTGCTTACTGATTTTGTGACTGCTTTCATGGTTTCTGGCAATACGACTATGCCTTGTTGCTTAACAAAGTCATAATTCATTGTTACGGCTGATCTGTCTGGAATTTTATTAACGATTTCCATAAGTTTTGGATTTTTAGCCAATGTCTCATTTTTCTCAGCGACCAGACCCAAGTTAAAGCCTTTGGAAATATTGCTTAAAAATTCTTTCTCGAGGGCACTATCATTTGTAACATCAAAAGAGTAACCTTTTACGCCATTTCTATTTTTTGTAGCAAAAATTCTCTCTTGCTGTTGAACTATTTCGCCAGCTTCGTTTTTAATCTCTGGGCGAATTGTGATTGCCATTTTATGAAGACTATAAGCTTGACCAGTCTTATCGTTTATGCCATTGTGTATCCAAGTAGATGCTGTATAGAAAGTGTGCTTTTCGTTTTGTAAGCCGCACTCTATTTTTACTGGGTGATTGCGACAATCAACACCATTGAGAAAATTTCTAGCATTTTCTATAGCATAAAATGCTTTTACTGCACCAAGTTCTATTTCTTTTCCTTCTTTTTCGTATGGACGCTCCATGCCAAAGCCAATTAATGTTTTGTTTTGTTCTGGTAATTCAGTTTTGCTTATGAAAATTGTTGCAAGGTTCTTTTCGTTGCCGTTTTCTGTTCTGTCAAAATCTGCCATTGTTTTATCCTTTTAAGTTAAAATTTTTATAACGCTATTTGATTAAAAAAATAGCGTAACCGATAACTCCACCAAGTGTCAAGCACATCATGAAAAGTAATCCTGTTAGTGCGTATCCTCCTTTTTTTAAGTTTTTTAGTATTTTTGTTTCATTTTCTCTAATTTCTTTATACTCAGCCAGATTTACCTCAAAAACTTTTAACTGATCGTTTAAATGAGCGATCATATTCTCACTAAATCTTTTGTATTCATCTCCAGTATCATTTAGCCTTATGTTTATCTTATCCTTAAAAATTTCAATCTTATTTAGCTCTTCTTCAAAGAATTTGTTTTGATTTTCAGCAAAATTATTAAACTGCATAGTCATCTCGTTAAAGGCATCTTCTTGATCTTGCATGGTTGCCTTAATTTTAGTTATGTCTGCGATGTTTTCAAATTCTTTATAGTCTTGAGCTATTTTCCTAATAGCAAGTGTATTATTCATGAGAGCCATAAATTCTTTACTAGGAGGATTGAGCATAAATTCATTTAGGTATTCAAAGAGTTGTTTAAGCTTCGCACTCTCATCCATAAGCGATTGAACCATTTTGACGTATCTACTGTAATCTGCATTATTTTCTGTTGCAAATCTTTCAAAGGCTTGTTGAACCAAATTTAGCTCACTATTAAACATATTGAAACTCATGTCAACTCTTTTTTGGTAGTTGGAATAATCTAAGACAGAGACAACGCCTTTTTCGCTTATTTTCAATCCAGCTTTTTCAAATTTAGAATTTAGCTCCGCCACTTCATTCTTTAAAATATCAGCTGTTGTATTACGCTCATAAACTAGTCTTTCAAGTCTTTCTTGCAATTCTTTTTTGCCTTGCTCTACATTATCTAGCTCGTTTTTGGCATTTTCTGCCTCTTTTTGAAGCCTAGCTATGATTTCATCTTTGCTTTCGAGTTTTCTTATTGGTGCAACTTCAGATGAGCCAGTGCTATCAAATAGATTTTCATTTTCCATCAGTCTACCCAGCATGTTTTACTAAAATACTTCTTCTCAAAGAATAGGTATTGAGATATATGTTGACGACAACTCTGTCGCCAATGGTAACTTTTGTTTATGTCGCCACATTTCGAAAATTCTGGATTTGGTTGAATTTCTTTTTTATCGCTACTTAAAGCGTTGTATTGAGCTTGACTTATAGTTTGTAGCTCATATCCTCTTTTCCATATATTCTCGTCATAAAACTTGGTGTCGCAAGTATATTTCAAGTCCTTAATATTTGTATAATTATGACGAGCAAGTCTTTTACAATATTCAGGCATGTTTGGGCTTATTCTAATTTGAGTTTGATATAGTCCTTTCTCACTATCCCAGACACGACGTTTGTCTAAATTCTTGTTAAGATCGCTAGCATCACATCCCCCACCTATCTCTGATATAGTATCAATCAAACTTGCGTAATCTTGGTCTGTTTTTATAGCAGTATCAGTTGGGCAAAGCTTTAAGAAATTTTTCCTCTTTTTTGCCGTTTCATGTGCCTTTTTTGCTCTTATTGAAAAGTATTTACTTAAACTTGCCGAACACTCACTTGGTCTTTCGCTACTTGATAGGCACAAAATAGCTTCGCATGCTAGTTTTGTATCCCCAGTAAGCTCGTCAGCTCCACATACGGCACTATTAAAAATCAAACAAGTTAGTAAAGCTTTTGATATAATCTTCATCGTTTTTCCCTTTCATTCCAAAAAATAAGATATTTACGCGTTTTTTAGATTGTCCAATGCTATCTACTGGATGAATAGCAATATTCTTACAACCATTGCTTGCCAAGTAATCTTTGTAGTCTTGGGCTATCTTTTTATTTCCAATAACTATGATCTTATCGGCATTGTGCGCTACATAAAATGTTTTAACAATCATATTATTTGGTATATACTCATCGTCATTTTTTTCAAACATTAAGTTATATGTCCAGTTATTTTGTTTTAAGAATGGATCTAGCGGAATATTGTGTCTTTCTTGCCTAATTAGCTCTTGGTTGATAGTGATTTGACTACTACTATCAAGTTCTATTGGCTTTGGTATGCTTGAACATCCAAAAAATAAAAAGGATATAGCTGCCATACTTGCTAAACTCGTAAATTTAATCATTTTGTCTCCTCGGAAATTACTTTTGTTCTATGTCTTCTAGCCATTGTTTGATGCTATCAATGTTGTATAAAATACGGTTGCCAATTTTTAAAAATGGCAAAGGTAAATGTTTTTGTCTATTCTCATCCGTATAGTTCTTTTGCATTCGTAACTTATTTTGAAGTCCTCTACTAATGCCAAACATCTCTTCCAGTTGTGCTGGTGTTATATATTTTTCATAAAAGCTTGTATCTTTCATTATCTACTCACTATAGTCTTGTCTCTCATCGTCTAATTCATCAAAATTTGGGCAACTAGCATTTTGAGCCATTAATTCTTCTATGCTATCGCTATCGTTGATTGTTTCTTCTGCTGCCGGATCAGTATCGATATTTTCTACACTTTTATTTGCATTACTCGATTGTTCGACTATTTGTTGCTCGTAAAGCTTTTGAGTCTCTTCTTTTATTGCTTCATCTTTATCCCTTTGAAGTCTAAGTTTTTTTTCATATTCTTCTTGAGTTTCATCTATTTCATGAACTATTTCAGGTAAATTTTTATATCTAGAACTTTCATCATTATAAAGCTCTTTAAAGTATGCTTTTATATTTGCTATGTTTTGAATAGGGACTTCTATGTTTGTCTCACCATTTTGAATAGCTTTCTCTAATTGATTGCGATTTGGTATCTTTCCATTTTCTTTCACTTTTATCTTATATTTATCTCCATCGATCGCTCTAAGGCTTGGACTTACTTCTTTGAACTTGTTCATAAAGTAGCGATCTGAGTAGTAAAATGCCTTTTTTGCCATAATAGGCTTGCCATTATCAATCGTAATTAGCTCGTTTTCAAAAGGCATTTCTCGTAATTCTTGCGCAAGCATTAAGGCTCTACTTGTGTCACTTTCACTTCCTCCACCGCCTTGTCCCAGATTTCTACTCCTATTTTTAATGGTTTTTGTTCCTAAAATTTCGCTAATCTTTTTAGCATCCTCTTGTTCTCTTGGTGTATAAAAAATTTGACAAGCATGGTTTGTAAGCAGTGTTTTAGCGCCTTCTCTACCATATCCATCAGGTTGATTTGCTTCAAGTTGTGAGTTTGATTGATAGATCATTAGGCTTCTTAGCCAATATCCAGCTATAAAGCTAATTGACTTTAAATATATTCCTAAAAAGCCTGGTGCAGTAAATTCATCCATTACTAAAAGCACTTTATATTTTAAATCGGGATTAGCTTGCGGTAACTCTTTTGTATTTACCAAGATTAATTGCTGCCAAAATATGTTTAAAATTAGCTTCGCATTTGCCAATTGATCAGGAGTAATACCTACATAAATAGTCATTTTTTCTTTACGAAGATCTCTAAAATCAAAATCATTTGCTGAAGTAGCAAGCCTCATATTGTCATTTCTAAACATCATCAAAGGAGCATTGAAGCTTGACATAACGCCACTTTTTGTGTTATCGCTATCAATCTTGAAATAGCTTTGGCAACGCATTTGAGCTTTTTTACCAATTAGTCCAAGCTCAGATAAAACATTATATGTATCATCAAATGCCTTGAATATAATTTTTCTATTGCCGTCTATATCAACTTCACCTTTAAAACCTTCGCTCATTTGCAAAATACCATATAGTGTAAAATCTATCTCCATATTTAGAGCTTTTAGGAGCGAAATGCCACCTTTTGAATTTAAAAGATCATGAACGATATAACAAATTCCTATAAATAAGTTTTGAGCTAGTTGGTTAAAAAACTGCGTAGTGCTATCGCCTGTCATGGGATATAAAATATTTGCAAAATCAGTTAGCTGTCCATCTGCATTATCGCTTGCCATATCAATATAAGCTAGTGGATTATATCTATGAGTGCGTTTATTGAACGGATCAAATAAATATACTTTTTGCCCTAGTATTTTTTCTCTATATCCGCTAGTAAAGTCAAAGCACTCTTGTTTAATATCTTGAACAACTGCACTCTCTTTCCAGTCAAGTAAATTTGGAATAACAATACCAACGCCTTTTCCGCTACGTGTTGGAGCGCCAAGCGATACGAACTGCTGACCGCCAAATCTTAAGAGGCGGTTTTGAAATTTACCAATGATTATTCCATCTCCATAAAGATCCATTTTCTTTACATCATTGGCATTTGCAAATCTTGCATCTCCGTGTAGGCTTTGTTTCTTTGGTAAAAATGGTAGTAAAAAAGCTAGAGTGAAACTTATTAAATTTGCAATAAAGTAAGCCAAATATGCTTTTGACCAGCCGTTTATCAGCATATCAAAAGTAAGCCCTAAATACCATATTTTTGGAAGCTTTTTAAAACTGTGATTTAGTCCAAAAAATAATACACTAGCCAAGAAATAGCCTATAATTAAGGCAATTGCAATTAAAAAACCAATCTGCATTTTTTTCATTGCTTAGCGTTCCTTAAGCTAGACTCAACAAAAGCATTACCTTCATTATTTCTTATGAAATATTCGCCATTAGCCAAGTATTCTGTAACTTGACGTTTCTTGCCAAGACGCTTAAAAACTACGATGTAGTCAATTGTATTTGAAACAATATCAAGCAACATATCTTTACCTAGAACTTGGGCTTGAGTATTTTGCATGCTCATCATTACAAGACGATCTATGGCTGACTTAACACTACCAGCATGACAACTTGTCATACTGCCATTATGACCACTTGAAATCACATTTAAAAAATCATATGTTTCACCACCCCTAACTTCTGCTAGTAGAATTCTGCTGGGTTTCATTCTCAAGCAGCTCTTTAAGAGAGTTGTGGCATTTACTAGACTATCGCTTTTTGCCTCACTTGGATAAAAGAGTTGAACAAAATTTTTATGATCCCAAAATTTAATTTCCTCAACATCTTCTATAGTAATAATTCTTTCATCTAATGGTATAAAATCGATAAGTGTTTTCATAAAAGTAGTTTTTCCGCTACCAGTTTCACCACAAATAATAATATTCTTGCCATTTTCGATAGCTATTTTTAGTTCATTTGCCATTTTTGCATCTATTGAACCATTATTAATGTAGTCATCTATCGTATAACGAACCTTACTAGGTTTTCTAATGGTGATTGATATATGATTTTCTTTTGTAGCATTTGGTATAACTATTTGCACTCTCTCTCCAGTTGAGAGAATGCATGATAAAATAGGTTTTTGTCTTTCTATCTTATCGTTTTTATAAGCGGCACATGCATTAGCAAAAGATTGGGCAGCATTAAAGTTTAATTCACTTTCGTGACTAGACCAATTACCGATTATATCTTCAGTCCAAATTAGATTTCCGCCGTTGTAAGCTATTTCATTTATACTTTCATCATCTAGATACTTGCCAAAATACTTTTTGACGTAGCCATCTAGCATAGCAGATTTGTCTAATCCCATTGTGCTCATTTTCTTCTACCTATTGTAAGCTTATACACCTTACTAAAGTCTATATCGCGATTGACGTAAACACCAACTATATCTCCTTGATTTCTATAAAGGACTGGTTTTATTTTTATAAATTCCTCAAGTGCAGTATTTGCCATTTGTTGTGTAGAGTCTCTTGTGTTTTCACTATAGTCATAGCTATTGTCACGTTTGCCATTTGCAGCATAATTAAAAACGTCATCTACCATTGAAAGCAATATGCTAGCACCAAATCTTTTTAGCCATTGATGATCAACGTATCCTTGTAGACCGCTACCGCCTAATTCATCACTAGCACCACTTTGAACTGGAATGTTAATATTGTTTGGTGTTCTGATCTCGCTCCAAATAACAAAAATTCTATTCATTCCATCATTCATCTCTCCGCTTCTGAAGCTGCCAAAGATTTTGCTTCCCTTTTCAATTAGGAGGGTTACGCCATCTTTGCTATATACGTCTTCGCTAGTTGTGCAAGATATTCCGCCTTTAATTTGAGACACAAGTCTAGTGTCGAGCGAACAACCAATATATGTGCCTTTTTGAAGCAAGAGACTAGGGTTAAATTTGTCTTTTACGGCAATTTTTGGAGTGTATGTATTGCCTTCATAATCCTGGTCTTCTTCAAAACGTTTGGCTTGTTCTGCCCAAGATATGTTTTGGTCGGCAACATATATATCTTTTTTGCTTGAACTACTTGTTGCAATCGCCAAACTACTACCAGTTTTAAAAACTTTAGGCTTAAAAATAGTTTTTTGAACTACCGTAGTATTTGATAAAGGGTCTGGCTTGCTCGCTACTTGCACAGGCGTTTGTTGTGGTGCTGGAGCAGTTTGAAACTCTTGAAAATTCTTTTGAGACACTTCTTGCTGAGGCAACTCAAAATTTTTATTCTTTACTTCAGTTCCTATTTGTTGAATTTGTGATTTTACAGCATCATTTGCCTCTCTATTTTTCCCTAAAAAACTAAGACCAACCATAACAAAAACAACCAGACATAAAACCATGACCGCAATAACCATTAATTTTTTGCTTGGCTCATTTTCGACTTCTGGATGCTCATATTCAATTCTTTCAACTTGAGACTCTTGATTATTCATATTTTCATTACTTCTATTTTTGCTCATTGTCTATAATCTCTCTTTGAATATTGTCTTTATTAGTGCTGTAGGTTTTATCAAGTGGATTTTGACCATAGCCATTATTTATGATTCCGACTAACTTATTGCCACTTCTTAGTAAAATTTTTTTAGCTGTCTTGTGGATCACAACTACGTCATATTTGCCGTCTTTTTTGATATGAGTATTGAGGATGCTTTCTTTATTGGCATCATCAAAGAGAAAGACACTTGGTATAGTTTTAGTTGAGCTAAAACCAAGATATGTAAAGATACCATCGTCATATGCATAATCAGGTGTTATAGTTTCACTATCTTTATTTACATGCATTACAAAGTTCCAATTTCTAGGTATTGTATTTCTATCGATCTCTTTTTTATATAGTGCCTTTTCTTTTGCTGCTTTTTCGGCGAGTTCTTTTTCGGCTTTCTCTTTTTCTATCTTTTCTTTAGGGGTTGCATAATTAAAAGTTAGTTTGTAATTAATCTTGTTAATCTCTCCTAGCTCCAAATCAAATGTATAAACTTTATCTTTATTTGTTGTGATGATTAGATTTGTCTTCCAATCAGCTGCATTTGGTTGAATAACCGAACTACCATAAAATTCTATTTGCTCACCACTTTCATTGGTCATATTTTGTTCTTCGGATTTTATGGTGTAACTCTTTGGTTTAATAAATAGATAGTTATCTTTATCCATTACTTCCCAACCATCGCTAAACCCAGTTGCTATATTTACGATGCGTTCATCTTTTTCAAATTCTATAATACTCACAAAACCCTCTTTGCACTTAACTAAGACAACGTCATCGGCATTGTATGTTGCATACGTGATGCGTTTGTCAAATTTAGATAGCCTTGGAGTATTTACTGCGTGTAAATTTGCTATTGCTAAGAGTAAAATTATTGCAATATTAAATAATTTTTTATTATTTTTTATCATTTAAAATCTCCCAGTATTGTTTAAATATAAGCCACGATCTAGCTGTAATGTGTTGCTTGTTCTCGTCTTAGGACTTATTTGTGGTGTTTGTGTAATGACTTGATTGCTCTTCATAGGATGACTTTTTCTTAAACCATCTATTAGACTATCACAACGTGCTCTCATCGTTTCAAATTGTTTAATAGCTGTATTTATTCGCTCTAATGGCGCCATTTCCTTTAGATATGCTATAAATTCATCATTTTTGCTATCTATAAAAAAGTCATAAATTTCACTATTACCAAAGACTTGTCTTTGTTTTTTGTCTAACTCATATTCTTCTTGTTGTGCGGTGCGTTGCATATCAAGGATCATGTTGTAAGAATTTTTTGCCATATCTTCTAAATGAAAAATTCTAGCCCTAAGGGCTTTTAGTTTTCTCTCTGCTTCTTGTCTATTTTTAGAACTATTGAAAATAAATTTTAAAAAGCTATGCGTGAGCTCCTTGTCTGAGAAGCATTGTTCGGCTTGAGTAAGCAAATCGTGCGTATATGCTGTTTTAAAATCCATTTTTTACTCCGAAATGTCAAATTTTGGTGCAATGGAGTTTGCTGCTGCAATTTCTTCATCTGTTACAAAATCTGGAACAAATTTCTCATATACTTTCAAAACTTGGTCACCGATATTTGAAGTCCCTACTACTTCAAATAGATCCTTCTGCTCATATAATGCGAGTTTTCTTTCTAAGGTTTCGACCTCTTGCACTAGTTCTGCAATGTCAGTATTTTTTTGAGCTAAAAGCTCAGTCATAACATCAATTAACTTTGTGAAATCATCATAAGTAATCATTTCTATCTCCTTATTTCGTCATCAACTCTATACGTGCTAACTTTAAATCCAAGTGGGTTTTTAATACGCTCTTCCTCTGTTGTGAGTGTATTTGGTTGGTAGTCATATGAAAGTGTCACAATCTTTGCTTTGTTTGATACAGCTATTTTTTCGCCTTTTTTTCTGGTAATTTGATTAAATCTGATAGTTGCAGTAGGTGCTCCAGCGCTATTTCCCAGTGTAACCGAAACAATATCAATCTCTACTTCGTAGTCATCTTTTAAAACTTTGTCTCTAGAATTTTCACCTTCGTAAATTCTCAAATAATCACTGGCAACACTTGGATAGCTTAAAATTTGAACTAATTCATAGTCGCTTTGCAAAATATCATAATAGTATCCCTCTCTCGCTTTTACATATGTTGTTGCAAAATACTTATCAAGTGCTTCATTACCTGTGAATTCGGCTTTATTTACGCTTGTTATTATGTCAACCATTCCGGTTGTATTATCAACCCTAATAACATAAGGCTCAACCGATTTTAATGGCGTCAATAAGCAAACAGCGATAACGCTGATGATAGCAATAAGCAGAGCCACACCTGATATAAAATAAGCCCTCTTGTTAGCTTGTTCCGCTATGTATCTAATGCTTGCTTCATAGCTAATTGCTACATCATCTGGATTATTAGAAGCCAAAAAATCATTTTTATCATTAGCTCTTTTCATTTTACATTGCCTTTTTTATACTTTGTTTGAGATCTAAATTTTCTCTATTTTCATTTACTGGCTTGTATTCATTACTATCAAAATAATCTTCCCATTTTTGATTACTGCTATTTTCAAATTTAGGAGAATTATGAGCGGCACAACCGCTCATAAAGCTAGTGCCTACAAGTAAAGATAAAAATATTAAAATATAATTTAATATTTTTTTAAAATATTTTTTATAGTTTAAAATATTATTTAATTTCATTTTATTTCCAACCTTGACCTTTTGTAAAATTGTTAATTTTTGAACCTATGTTTTTCGCTTGGTTAAGTCGTGATCCAACGGCTTGGGCTGCTGAAGAATTTTTAATCGTGTTTATTCCAGAGTTGATGCTTTGACCGAGCTTTGAATTGCCAACTTCTTTTGCTGCAGATGTGGCTGCACCTAAAAGACGAGAGCCTATAAAACCAGTTGCCTTGCCAGCACCCATTGCCTGAGCACCTCTTACCGCCAACATTGCACCACCTATTGCACCACCCCCAACAGCACCTGCAAGACCCATTGCACGTCCAACGCCTGTTCCAGCTAATCCATCAAGGCTAACATTAGTGAGTTTTTCGGCTATTCCAGTAGCCATACCACACATTATATTTGCAAGAATTCCATAAAATACCATCGCTAGAGCCAATACAAATACTTCATCCTTAAAATCGTGATTGCTATTGATTTTTGGAAACATGTAATCAAACAAAATATTTAAGAATAATGATAGGCAGAGCAACGCAATAATATTTGCTAAAACCATTTGGAACCACTGTGCAAATGAATTTTTAGTCGTTTTAAAGATTAAAAAATAAAATGCCAATGGAGCCAAAATCATAAGCAATAGAAATGATAGTGTATTTACAAACAGCGCTCTCAAAATAGGGACTGCACCAATAAAAAAGCCAATAAAAGCTATAATAATTATGAAGATAATGTATGCTAGCTCTAAAGTGCTTGACTGATCCCATACCACATCGTAGTAGTCACCCATAAATCCAGCCCATGTTGCGATTTTTGAATATAAGCCTTTGCCATCATATGACAAAAAGGTGTTTGCATATTCTTTTGCGCCATTGAATGCTTCAAAAACAAGATTGATCCAGTTTCCAGCATTCATTGCTAAGACTATAAAGACAAACTTAATGGTTGCATCAAAAGCAAAATTTTGAAAAGTTTGTTTGCCATTACCCCAAAGAATTTTATATCCCTCGATCATAATCCAAGCGGTAAGATACACAGCTAGAATATTTCCAGTTGTATTAATTAGCGATTGAAGTGCTCCCACTCCGTTTGAATAATTATTTTGAAAGAAACTATCAACATTCTCTGATATATCTATGACTAGATCGTGTAATCCTCGACCTGAATCAGTTGTTACTTTATACATACTATGAGCCTATTTTTGTAAAATTTTAAATGCCGCTCGCTGCCTATCTTTAGTCATCTTAAACTCTGCGTCTTGTAATCTTTTTCTTTCGTTTTCTAACTGATCCATGTCTCTTTGATAGGCACGCCAGTTATTCTCTTGTCTGGCACGCAATAGGGCTATTTGATTTGAAGTATCTATAGAACCTTTTAGATCCTCTTGTTTGCCTTTATTTCTAGCTACTTCTTTGCTTATTTTGTCAAGATCATTAATTTCGTGCTTAAGACGATCAAATTGTCTATTTACAACTTCAAATTCTTTAAAAGCACTTGTGGTATTCTTTTTGCAGATATTTCTATGCGTAATATCACTTATTGATGAACACTGGTCTGTTCCACCAAATTTTAAAAACAAATCCCATGCCCTTTCATCAAAGCTATCGAGACTAAAACCTGTCGCTTGTGTATATATTGAATAGCCAGTATCGTAGACTTCATTATAGAGTTCGTTCATTTCTTTTGTGAAATTGACAATATCCCTAATGCCTGTTTTGGTATATAGGTCATTTGCCCATTGCACTCTTTCATCAGCCCATTTTTTAACTTCTTGGACTCTATGTGAAGCTTCTTCTCCCCATACTTTGACTTTTTCAGCGTAGTCCTTCAGCGTTTGCATCCACTCCATGGTAAATGTTGCTTGATTTTGGGCTATAGCAGCACCATCAACTACTGGAATACCAGAGGCTAATAGATTAGATGATAGAATTGCTACAGAAGTAGCTATAACTGAAGCTTTCTTTGCTCTATAAACGAGACTATTTTTCATATGTCTTCTCCTTAAAATTTATATAATTTTTTGATGAGTTGGTATTTTTCTTCACGACTGATATCCAAGGCATTAATATTTGTTAATTCATCAACATAGACTTTGGCTGTTGATAAAACTTTAATCATGTTTCCTAGATGTGATAGATTGATCTTGGCAATCGCCCTATAATCAACGCCTTTTCGAACTAAAAATTCATATTTCTCTGGATCTGTTGTTTTAACGAATTGGTATTCTGCTTCACTCATGCCCAAGGAACCGCAAAAATCAGTTTCTTTTGCTTTTGGGTTACTTAGCAGCAATACTGTTTCGCTTTGTTCCATGATTGCTGTGCCAATGCTAGATTTTGCGATATCTTCGACACTTTGAGTGCCAAGAAACAAAAAGCCGTTTTCTTTTCTAATGGTCTTTTCCTTGTTGAAGACCTCTTTTGACACTACTGGATTTTTGAGCCAATCCCATGCTTCATCGACAAATAAGCCAAACCTGCGTCCATCAACCATATCGATAATTCGCCAAAGAATATAATATGCAACATATGGAGAAATTTCATCGTCTTTTAAGATCGTTGTGCCGTCTATACCATATACAAGAATACTCTCGTCGCTAAAATCTAAAGTATCCATTTCATTGTCGAATACCCATCCAAATTCATTACCGATAGTCCAAGCCATCAATCTAGATTTTAATGAATTTGACTCATTTTCGCCTTCTTGAAGCAATTGCCAAACCCTACTGATGCCATGAGTTCTTTCGCTTTTTTCCAGTCTCATGACGCTATCTACTGCTAGATTGAGTTGCTCTTCTTCTCTAGTTGTTAGCATTAAATTATTTTGATTGCCTTTGGTGGCTAACATTTTTAAGAGAACCTTCAAGCGACGTATATTTTCAGGTGTTGCATCACAACTAAAAGGATTAAATCCGGTCGGTTCTCCACTTGTAATGGTTAAATACTTTCCGCCAATGGCAATTATATTGCCGATAGCTCCTTTATCCTTGTCTAAATAGAAATAGGTAGCCTTACGTTTTTCTTTTGGAGTGTTTTCTGCAAAAGTATCTGGCTCATTAAATTTGCAGAGCATATTTAGCGTGAAATTCATTAAAACAGTTTTGCCTCCACCGCTTTGACCTAAAACAAAGGTATTTGCTAAAACATCGTTTTTACCAAATTCGTCTTTATCGAAAATTGTTTGGTGTATGTTAAAAAAATATGGCTGCGCATTTGGCGTTTGCAATATTGCAATGGCATCTCCCCATGGATTGCCATATTGTTTTCCTCGTGGAAAGTTGTGAAGTGCTACAAAACTAGCAAAATTTTTACTCGAAATGGTGTGAAGCCTAGGGCGTAACATGAAATTTGCTGGAAGCTGCGCAAAATATGTAGCTTCTAGAGCTATATTGGCTTGTGTTGCTAAAAATCCTAGATCTTGCAATACGACCGCAATTTGGTTTGCAATGTGCTCGCAATCGTTTTGTGTATCAGCGTATATGACGATAGAAAAGTGATACTCGCCAAAGATTATGTCATTTTGTAGTTCATCTAAAGCGGTGCCAAGTTCTGCAATTTGACTCAATGCATCATCTTCTGCTGCTACTAATCTTTTTTGTTGCTTTGTAAGCTCATCTCTCGCCTCTTTTTTTGAAAGTGGCGTAAAGCTTTGAGTTATGGTATATTCGACATTAGCATACATTAGACTATCAAATATTCCACTAAAACTTACATTTGGATAGTCTTTTAATTCAATTGCTTTTACGAATTTCTTAGTTCCATCATTATAATTTAGCTGTAAAGTATGCTGTGAAGGAAAAATTTCATTTAAGTTACCATTAAGGTAAAAGTCTAGGGGTGCATTTGGAACACGAACTTTTGTAAATTTACCACCTATCAAATAGTTGTAAAATTCTAGTTGAGAGCTAAAAATTACACCATCTTGCTCATATATGCCAAGTCTATGTGGCTTAAAATGGTTTAAATTTTGTTCAATAGTTATGCATTTTTGGTGAAAACTTTTCAAATGAGCTTTGATCTGTTTCTTTTTCGTATCTATGTTTTGATTTCTAAAGTGTAGTTTCTCAGCCTTACTAAATGGTGAATATATCGCAGTTAGATAAAGTCTGTTTTCTTTTAAATTTTTAGAGCTAAAAATCTCATAATACTTTTTTGAGAAACTTTTTAAAAATTCATTTGAAAAATAATCGTTCAAGCCAACTTGTGTATTAATTCTAGCATTGTGAAAATAAAAACTAATATTTTCACCAGCGAATTGCCTAACAAGCATATTAAGCTTGTTTTTCGCAAGATCTATTAATTCGTCATCTTCTACTTCAAAAGCTATACCATCAACTCGCCATGTGGCTAAATAATCTCTATCTTTTGTGATGACAACATTATTTATATATGTTTGATACGGAATTAAATTCTCTAAATTTGCAAATTCACTTAGTCCAACAACGCTAAGTCTTGGATAAAAATTGCGCATAGATTGCTTGGTATATGTCGAATTCGCCATATAGCTTTTCCGACCATTATAAAATTTATTAATGGCAGGGGATCTAAAAAATCTAAGTTTCAACCCCCAAAGCCTAAACGCCATATCGTCTTTTTTAACTATAAATTGAAAAACAAAGGTAGTAGGAATAATCATAACTGCTAAAAGCAAATATTCGTTTCCAAATAGCACTTTAGCAAAAATTGCAAATAAAGCCCAACTAAGTGCCATAGCCATAAATGGCACCATAGGAACACCAAATACCATAGGAGGACGGGTCAAGGCTTTAAAGATAGGCTCAGGAGTTAACATTGGGAGTATCTTTTAAAGAAGCATGCCAGCGATCATCGCGGCGCCACCAATAAGAATACCACCAAGAATTATAGGTGTAACTTCTCTAATTGCTTGACCACCGAACATTACTTTGTATCCTGCAACCATGATTGCGCCAGTCATGATAAAAACACCAGCAGCAGCTAACCAACCATTCACAGTTGAAAAAAAGTTGTCGACTTTGGTCAGACCAGTCCCACCAGCAGCAAATAGAAAATTTGGGAAAAAAAATAAAAACAGAAAAGCAGAAAACTGCTTGAAATATGAGATTGAAGTAGAGCTAGATTTTAGAAAGCGATTTTTATTCTCTCTCTCTCTCTCTCTCGACGATTAGAGCGGAAATGTTGTTTGTCATTTTATGTCTCCTTTTAAATATTGACACGCAAGTGTAACATATTTTTGAATAAAATGATATAAAAATATGAAAACTCTAATCAATTTTTTATCAGTAACCTACAATTCATCATCCTAGAGCATAGCTAATTTTTTGAAATTTTGATTTTATGATTTGCAAAGCATTAAAAAACCGATAAAAAACCCATCAAGACGATATTTCAAAGTATTTTTTATCTTTTAGTAATATATTTTTTGCTTAAATGCTCTCTAAGCACCTAAAAATAGACTTTTTTAAATTAAAAAACCAGTAAAAAACCGAAAGAAATTTTTATATTCTTAAGAGAATTTAGATAAAAATACCTCTTTTTAAACAAAAAATGGTCTTAAAATAGGTTTTTTACCTTAAATAAAAATATGAATTTTTACTTTTTTAATGCTTTAAAATATCGTTATTACCGAGCTTATAAACGATTTAAGTTTTCTCATACACGCGCTGAAAAAGTTAAAAAACCGAAAAAAATTGCTATACAAATGGCGATTTAAAGGGCTTTATCGGTTTTTTAAGCTGTATTAAAAAACCAGTAAAAAACCGATGAAATAGCATTAAAAAAACGATATAAATTTTTAAAAAACCGAACCTTTTACTGATGTTTTATATCGTATGACTTTAAGATATTAACTTTAAATAAATTGAACTAGATTGTTTAGGTAATCTGCATACCATTGCATTAAAATTCTATTTTGATCAATAGTTGCTGTCTGTCTTTCGTAGGCATATTTAACTGCATTGCTTTCTGTGTGCGCTAGAGCATTTTCTATTGTTTTTTCGCTTATGCCCAATTGTGCCAGATCCGTAAGATGTAAAGAGCAAATTGTTTTAAACGTGGCTCTAAAACCATGAGCAGAAGCTTTAGAATTATATTTTTCTCTGCCGCCTATATTTCTTATGGCATTACTAATGCTGTCTCTGTTAATATGACCTGTTTTTGTAAGAGACGGAAATACAAAATTACTTTCTAATGGTGTATATTGTTTTTGTTCTAGTAAAACTGATAAAGCTTGCTTTGAGAGTGTTATTTGGTGTGCATGCCTCATTTTCATTTGGATAGGCGGAATAGTCCAAATTCCTTTTTTAAGATCTATATCTTTCCATTCAGCACTTACGGTGTTAATGGGACGATTAACGCATAAAATTTGGAGCATTACGGCTCTTTTGACTTGTAGATCTAATTTGCTGTCATTTCGTAAATCAGTCAAAAACTCTTTTAACTCATTTTCATCTGTAATAGCTGGGTATCTTGTGTCGATGCCATTTCTAAGGCTAAAGCTGTTGGAAGTTGGAAATTCATCGTGTAAAGCCTTGCAAGGGTTATAATCTATATATCTATCTTTAATGGCATTTTCATATAGCGAATTTAGCGTATTTATAATTCTGTGTATAGTCTCAAGTCTTGATTTCTTTGGATTATATGGATTAAATAATGGTGTTAATATGGTTTTTAGATCATTAAATTTTATATCTTTAATATCAACATTACCAAATTTAGGCAAGATATATTTTTTTATCCTAGATTTAATTTTGTCTATATAAACCTTATCTAGCTGGTCTATTTTCTCTTTTTTATCAATATATCTATCAAATAGCTCTGAAATTCGATATTTATCTTTGGATCTTACAAAACCACTTTCAAATTTTCTTATAATTTCTATCGCATCTCTTCTTGCTTCAGCAACTGAGTAAATCCCCTCCCTAAATTCTTTCAACTTAAAATGTGTAGTGTTTTTATATTGTATAAAAAATGTTTTCATACCACTTGGATACACTTTTATATAAAGTTCTTTTGGATTGCCCACAGCTTTTTTATATACTTTATTGGCTGGCAACATTGCCCTTATATCTTTATCAAACAAATTTGCGGTAGAAACTCTTGGCATCTTTTACTCCTTTTTTAAAAGTTACCTTTATGTAGTAAGAATTACCTTATATGTAACTAGAATTATCTGGAAGTAATTGTATATAAAAAAGAAGTAAAAAGAATTAGATAGCTACTTTTAGCCCATGAAATCGGAATTATAAAGAAGTAAAAAGAATTAAAAAGAAGTATAAGGAATTATAAAAAACATAAAATGGTGGGTTCACCAGGACTCGAACCTGGGACCATCCGGTTATGAGCCGGATGCTCTAACCAACTGAGCTATGAACCCACAGTTGAAAGAAAACTGTATTATACAAGAAAAAGCTTATCTAAATATAAAAATAATTCTTTTTTTCTAGCATATAAAACTGAGAAATTTTTAAAGTAAAAGCCCTAAAAATAGGGCTTAAAATCATTTATAATTTTTAATTGCGGTGTCTAAAATTTCTTTTGCAGCATTTGCATCTTTAAATTCTTTTACTTTTACCCATTTGTTTGGCTCGAGAATTTTATAAGTTTCAAAGAAATTTTTGATCTTATTTAGTGTTGCAGCTGGCAGATCCTCGTAGCTTTTTATCGCTTCATATCTTGGATCGATCTTTGTAACCGGCACAGCCAAAAGCTTTTCGTCCATGCCAGCCTCATCTTCCATTACCAAAACGCCTATCAAGCGACAAGGGATGACACTGCCAGCTTGGAGCGAATACTCATTTAGTACCAAAATATCAGCTGGATCGCCATCAGCCGCAAGTGTGTTTGGCACAAAGCCGTAGTTTGCTGGGTAAAACATCGCTGAGTAAAGCACACGATCAACTACAACCGCACCGCTATCTTTGTCGATCTCGTATTTGATATTTGAGCCATAAGGTATTTCGATTACGGCATTGATTTTGTCTGGGTTTGAACCAGCTTTAATCTTTGAAACGTCCATATATTCGTCCTTTTTATTAGAAATTTTCGTGATTTTAGTATTTTTTGCATTAAATACGCGTAAAATTTAACTACTTTATAACCTCTACGCTATCGACATCGATCTCTGTTTTCATAAGGTCTTTATCCACTTCGCCTCTTATTCTTAAAGGTGTATCTTCGTTGGCTGTTATGTTGCCCCATTTTTTGTTATCGATCTCAATAATAATGACATCACCATTTTTATCAATAAATTCATATTTGTCTGATTTTATATGTGATTTTATTTTGCCCTCAAGTACGACTTTAGCGTCGTCTTTTAGTTTTAAAGCCTCTTTTACGCTTATCGCTTCGCCTGAGTACTTTGATGTGAAGCCTCCAGTCATTGCGATACTAGCAGCTAGTGAAGCGATTATAATTTTTTTCATTTTTATCCTTTTGGAATTTGTTGTAAAAATTTAAAAGGATATTACATTTTTGATGTTAATGAAAAGTAAGTTTTACAGACCTTACACCTTTTGATGCAAGGTCTGTAAATTTATAAAAGTTTAGCTAGTAAATTTTTGATATCAGCTACGATCTCGTCTATACCACGTTCACCGTTTACCACATGAAGTAGCTCTTTTTTACTGTAAAATTCACGGATAGAAACAATCGGATCAAGATATACTTTCATGCGGTTGTTAAATACTTCGTTGTTGTCATCAGCACCTCTTGCACGGCCGAGCACTCTTGCTCTTGCTACATCTTCGCTAACGTCAACTTCAATTACGCCTTTAAGAGAAATTTCATTCTGCTCACTTAAAACCTTATCAAGCTCTGTCATTTGTTCAACGCTTCTTGGGTAGCCGTCTATTATGATGTTTGATTTTTCTGAGCCTTTAATGGCTGATACGATCGCATTTACGACAACGTCAAGCGGAACTAAATTTCCTTTTGAGATAAAGCCATCTATCAGCTTACCAAGCTCGCTACCACTAGCAACCTCAGCTCTTAAAAGATCGCCAGTTGAGAAGTGTGCAAATTTTTCATCTTGCTGCGCGATGAGTGATGCGTCTGTCGTTTTTCCGCTACCTGGAGCGCCTATGATTAAAAATAAATTCTTCATTCTTTCCCTTTTTTATATTTTTTGAGTGTCTTTGAATGAGTTTGAAAATTTCTATGCAACATCCAAATTCATCTCAAAAATTTAAATCTTTAAATTAACTCAAATTTAGACATCTAAAAAGTCCAAATTTATTACAACAAAATTTTAAGCTTTTTGCTCTTTTTCTCTTATCCTTAGTCCTAGCTCCCTAAGCTGCTCGTTGCTAGCGTGACTTGGTGCTTTTGTGAGTGGGCACTGAGCACGCTGCGTTTTAGGGAATGCTATAACATCACGGATCGAGCCTGCTTTATTTACAAGCATATTTAGTCTGTCAAATCCGATCGCGATACCACCATGTGGAGGCGCGCCAAACGTCAAGGCATCAAGCAAGAAGCCAAATTTCTCACGCTGCTCCTCTTCGTCTATGCCAAGAAGCTTAAAGACCTTTTGTTGGATATCGTTTTTGTGAATTCTTATACTTCCGCCACCAAGCTCAAAGCCGTTTAGCACAACGTCGTGAGCGATAGAGAGGATGTCTTCAAGATCAGGCTCGTCTATATTTTTTGGCATTGTAAATGGATGGTGCATCGCAGAGTAGCTGCCATCATCATTTTGCTCAAACATTGGGAAGTCAAGCACCCATAAAAACTCAAGTTTGTCTTGATCGATGATGCCCATTTGCTCAGCTAGGAAAATTCTAAATCGTCCCATATAATCAAGCACGATTTTTTTCTTGCCAGCACCAAAAAATACTACGTCACCAACTTTTAGCTCACATCTTGAGACGATCTCGTCAAGATCGCTTTGTTCAAAAAATTTGCAAAGTGGGCCTTTTAGGCCATCTTCTTTCATCTGGAAGTAGCCAAGACCTTGTGCACCAAATTTACGTACAAATTCCTCAAATCTATTCATCTCACGTTTACTAAAGATGTTGTCGCCATTTGGCACTTTTAGCGCTTTGATACGGTTTTTCTTCTTATCTTTTGCGATCGAGCTAAAAATTTCATTGCTTGAGCGCTCGAAAATATCGATAACATCGATCATTTTTAGATCATATCTAAGATCAGGCTTATCTGAGCCATAAGTCTCAGTCGCCTCTTTGTAGCTCATACGTCTAAATGGCGTTTTAATATCGTATCCGCAGGCTTTAAATATATCTTTTAGCATCGTCTCAGCCATATTTATGATATCTTCTTGCTCGACAAAGCTCATTTCGATATCTATTTGAGTAAATTCTGGTTGGCGATCAGCCCTTAGATCTTCGTCGCGGAAACATTTTGCGATTTGGAAATATTTATCAAAGCCCGAGCACATCAAAAGCTGCTTAAATAGCTGTGGGCTTTGTGGGAGCGCATAAAATTGACCCGGATATACACGGCTTGGCACTAGGTAGTCTCTCGCTCCTTCTGGAGTTGCGCGTGTTAAAACTGGAGTTTCAAACTCGATAAAGCCCATTTTATCTAGGCTATTTCTAGCTGCGATCGCCGCACGAGAACGCATTTTAAAGATATTTTGCAAGCGCTCGCTTCTAAGATCTAAAAAGCGGTATTTTAGCCTAATGTCCTCATTTACGCTCTCATCGCCTATCATAAATGGTAGCGGCTCGCTTGGATTTTCGATGATTAGCTCACTTACTATTACTTCTATCTCACCAGTTTTTAGCTTTGGATTGGTTAGCCCTTCGCCTCTAGCCCTTACTTTTCCTTTTGCTTTTAAGACATATTCATCTCTTACTTTTGCAGCCACGTCGTGTGCTTCTTTGCTGTCAGCAGGGTCACAGACTAATTGTATAAGCCCGCTAACGTCTCTTAAGTCGATGAAAACAACGCCGCCATGGTCTCTATATGTGTTTGCCCAGCCACAAAGTATTACTTCTTTACCGATATCAGCTTTGCTAAGATCGGTGCAATAATGACTTCGCATAAAATGCTCCTTTGCAATGTTTTTTAGGCAATTATAATCGCTTTTTTCTTTTGAAAAGCTTTGTTAAAATAAAATATGTTACAATCATTTACATGGAAAATGAACAAAAATTTAATACTTTTTGCACAAAAAAAGTGGGACTTATCGCTAAAGATTATCCATTATTTAGGCAAGATTTAGAAAAATTAGAAAAAATTTTAAAAAAGTATAACGCAGAAATTTTGCTTGAAAAAAATTGTGCTAAGCGCATAGAAAAGAGTGGTTTTGAGTTGATAAAACTAGCCGAAGAGTGCGAATTTTTGATCACTCTTGGCGGAGATGGCACGATCATTTCAACTTGTAGAAAACTAGCTCATATCTCACCGCTTGTCCTTGGCATACACGCTGGTAGGCTAGGCTTTTTAACAGATATTACGATAAATGAGAGTGAGAAATTTTTTAAAGACTTTTTTGATGATAAATTTGAGGTGGAAACGCCTTTTATGCTAGATGTCACGCTTCATAAAAATGATGGCAAAACCGAGCAAAAGATAGCATTTAACGATGCAGTTATCGTTAGTAAAAATGGTGGTTCGATGACGCATATCGAGGCACTTTTAAATGAAAAATATTTTAATTCATATTTTGGAGACGGCGTTATAGTAGCGACACCTGCTGGAACCACGGCATATAATATGAGCGCAAATGGCCCTATTATCTATCCATTAAGCGAAGTTTTCACAGTAACTCCTATCTGCTCGCACTCACTTACACAGCGTCCAGTCGTGCTCACGAAAAATCACACGGTTAAATTTAGAACAAATAGTGACGCCATTTTAGTAATAGACGGACAAGATAGATTTGATATGAGTAAAATTTCAGCCGTCAGTATGAGTCTGAGCGAGAAAAAAGCGAGGCTGATACGCCACATCGGTAGGGATTATTTTCAAATTTTAAAAGAGAAACTTCACTGGGGTTATAATGATTGATCGAATTTTGATTAAGGATTATCTAAATTTTAAAAATGTCGAGCTAAATTTCAAAGAGGGTCTTAGCGTATTTACGGGCGTTAGCGGCGCTGGCAAGTCGGTGCTTATGGGTGCAATTATGGCTGTTTTTGGGCTAAAAGATAGCGAGGCAAGGCTGATAGAAGCTGATGTGGAGCATAAATTTGAGCTTGATGAGTTTGGCATAGAAAACGAAGAGGTTAATATTTTCAAGCTTTTAAAAGATAAGAGCACGAGGTATTTTATAAACCAGCAAGCCATCTCAAAGAAAAATTTAGCCCAAGTGGCGCGCGAGCACATCAAATATCTCTCGGCAAAAGAGGCAAATGAATTTGAAAATGAGAAATTTCTAAATTTGCTTGATAGGCTAGAAATTTCAAAAAATGAGAATTTTAAAGAGATAAAACAAGAATTTGAAGAGGCGTTTTTAGAATTTTCTAAAATTTCAAAAGAGCTAGCCACTATAAAAGAGGAAGAGAAAAAGGTCGAGGAGCTAAAGGAGCTTGCTAGCTTTGAGATCGAGAAGATAAGAAGCGTGGGGCCTAAAAAAGGCGAGTTTGAAGAGCTTATGGAGACTAAAAAGAGGCTTAGTAAAAAGGATAAGATAAATGAGGCGTGGGCTAGAGCTGAGCGGATATTTGAGCTAGAGCACAGCGTAAATGAGGCGCTAAGCATCAGCGACCTTGACAACGGCTTTTTTGAAGATGCGATGAACGAGCTAAGGGTCGCAAGAGATAGCCTAAATATGGAGGAGCTTGACGATATCGACGTGGAGAGCGTGCTTGATAGAATAGAAGCTCTTAATGCCATTATTAGGCGATACGGCAGCGAAGAGGAGGCATTGGAAGCGCTTGCTAAAAAGGAAAAAGAGCTTGCCAGATATGAAAATTTAAGCTTTGAAAAGAGCGAGCTAGAGAAGAAATTTGAAATTTTAAGCAAAAAGGCAAATGAGCTAGCCAGCACTTTAAGCAAGGCAAGGATCGTAAATTTAAAAGAGCTTGAGGTGATGATAAATTCATATTTAAAAGAGCTTTATATGCCAGATATTACGCTAAAAATAGAAGAAAAAAGACTTGATATTTTAGGACTTGATGAAATTTTTTTAAATTTAAACGAGACCTCACTTAAAAATTTAAGCTCAGGCGAGCTAAATCGCTTAAGGCTGGCCTTCATAGCTGCCTCTAGCGAGATCACAAAAACCGGCGGTGACGTCATAATTTTAGATGAAATAGATGCAAATTTAAGTGGAAAAGAGGCGATGAGTATCGCAAATGTCTTGCTTAAGCTTGCAAGTTTTTATCAAATTTTTGCCATTTCACATCAGCCACAGCTTAGCTCAAAGGCAAATTCTCACTTTTTGGTAGAACGTCATGAGGAAAACTCGGTCGTAAGAGAGCTTGATAAAGATGAACGAGTGAGCGAATTAGCACGTATGATAAGCGGTGAGCACATAAGTGAAGAGGCAATAAATTTTGCTAAAGGGCTTTTAAAGTAGCTTAATTTAAATTATTAATTTAAGCTTTGTAAATAAATTTATTTGATAAAATCGCCACTAATTTGATAAAAATTTTTGTAGGAATAATATGGAAAGAATCCTTGTAGTTGATGATAATAAGGCGCTAGCAAAGCTGATTGTTATGCAAATGGAAAAGACTATTGATGATATGACAATTGATGTCGCATACAGTTTTGCCGAGGCTAAGACGCTAATTAGCGAGCATGACAAAGATTATTTTATGACTATTTTGGATTTAAATTTACCAGATGCTCCAAATGGAGAGATCGTTGATTATGCGCTTTCCAAAGGACTTTCGGCTATCGTTTTAACAGGTAGCATTGACGATGAAACAAGGCAAAATTTTATAAATAAAGATATTGTGGATTATGTTTATAAAGGGAATATGGACGATATCAACTATATCTTCCAAATGATAAATAGACTGAGCAAAAATAGACAATATAAGGTTTTGGTTGTCGAAGACTCGCTTCCTTTTAGAAATATGATAAAAAAGATATTAACCAGCCTTCAGTTTAAAGTTTTGGCCGCAGCTCACGGCGAAGAGGCAATGAACTATTTTGCGGATAATCCTGATATAAATCTTATAATAACTGATTATAGAATGCCGGTAAAAGATGGTCTTGAAGTTTTAAAAGAGGTTAGAAAAGAAAAAGATAAAAATAGTCTTGGTGTAATCGTTATGACATCGCCTAGCGAAAAGACTGACGCATCAATATTTTTAAAAAATGGTGCGAGCGATTTTATAGCAAAACCATTTTCAAAAGAAGAGCTAATATGCCGTGTTAATAATACGATCGAAGCGATGGAAAATATAAACAAGATAGCAAATTTTGCAAATCGCGACTTCTTAACCGGAGTTTATAATAGAAGATTTTTTTATTCTGACGTAGAAGAGTATGTTCAAGTAGCTGAAGAGACTAATGAGCCTTACGCTTTTGCAATGATTGATGTTGATTATTTCAAAAAGATAAATGATAAATATGGCCATGATGGCGGAGATAAGGTACTAAAATCAATCGCAAAAATTTTAAATGACAATACAAAAGGAAGTGATATCGTTGCTAGATTTGGCGGCGAAGAATTTTGCGTTGTCCTTAAAAAGATAAATAAAGAAGAAGCTGTTAAATTTTTTGTAAATTTACGAGCCAAAGTGGCTGAAAATGAAGTAACTATAAAAAAGGAAAAAGTAAAAGTTACTATATCAATAGGTGTATCTTTTGGCAATGGGCATTGCGAGATAGACGATATGCTTGAGGCTTGCGATTCAGCACTTTACACCGCAAAAGAAAATGGTAGAAACAGAGTAGAAATAGCTTTATGATTATAGATACGCATTGTCATTTAGATAGTAAAGTTTATGATCCTGACCTTGATAAAATTTTAGATGAAGCTAGAAATTTAGGGCTAAAAGGCTTTATTATCCCGGGAGCTGATATCAATGATTTACCAAAAGCGGCTAAAATAGCGCATGAAAATTCTGACATTTTCTTTGCCGTTGGAGTTCATCCATATGATAAAGAGAGTTTTAGTATTGAAATTTTAAGAAATTTTGCTAAAGATGAAAAATGCGTGGCGATTGGTGAATGTGGTCTTGATTACTACCGTTTGCCAAAAGATGAAAATGAAAAGATAAAAGAAAAAGATGAACAAAAACGTATTTTTTTAGCTCAACTTGATTTAGCTGTTGAGTTAAAAAAACCCGTTATTCTTCACATTAGGGAGGCTAATGAGGACTCTTTTAATATCTTAAAAGAGTATTCACCAAAGCTTGAAGCTGGAGCGATTTTGCACTGTTATAATGCTTCGCCACTTCTTTTAGAGCTTTGTAAATTTGGGAATTTTCATTTTGGTATAGGCGGTGTTTTAACATTTAAAAATGCTAAAAATTTAGTCGAAATTTTGCCAAAAATCCCATTTGATAGGATAGTTATTGAAACTGACGCTCCTTATCTCACGCCAGAACCAAATCGTGGCAAGAGAAATGAGCCGGCGTTTACGACATTTGTTGCTAAAAAGATAGCTGAAATTTTAAACCTTGAGTTTGAAGTTGTTTGTGAAAAAACTTCAAATAATGCCAAAAGGTTGTTTAAGTGCTTTGCTTAAATTTTGAGCGTTGCACTTGTTTAAGATGCTAGCATCTTAAGTTTTGACACGAAAAAGGATAGAAATGAAAGCAATGCTTAAAATATTTTTAATGTTTGCATGTAGTACCTTGCTACTAGCAAATACACCTGAAAAGAGCTCATACGATACTCAGGTAAAAATTTTAAAAGAGTTGGACATCGATGCTAGCTTTATGAAGACTTCTCACTATGCAAAGATGAGGAAAGGTATCAAACAATCACAACTTGAAACATTTACAGATGCTCTAAAAAATGGTTATATGTATATACCGATGGTAAAAGAGCAGATCAAAAAATCAGGCGTACCTGAGTCATTCTTTTATCTAGCTATGATAGAATCAGGCTTTTCAAATCACACAGTCTCAAACGCAAAAGCTACTGGCATGTGGCAGTTTATGGAGCAAACGGCTAGACTGCATGGTCTAAAGGTAGGACAGTATGTCGATGAGAGAAAAGATCCAGTAGAGTCTACTATTGCAGCAACAAATTATCTAAAGTCGCTTAAAAATCAATTTGGCAAATGGTATCTAGCAGCTATGGCCTATAACTGCGGTGATGGAGCTTTAAAAAGAGCCATACAAAAAGCTGGTACAGATGATCTTGTAACGCTTCTTGATGCTGAGAAAAAATACCTTCCAGCCGAAACTAGAAATTTTGTTATCAAAATTTTAAGAGCAGCATATACCGCAAAAGACGCGGACTTCTTGATGTCTAAAGATTCATCTTTATTAAATATAAATGGAGGACTAAAGCTTGTAAAAGTAAAAGTTCCAGGCGGTACAAATTTAGCTCAAATAGGCGATAGTATCGGTCTTAGTACAAAAAAAATGAAAAACAACAATCCGCACTTAAAATTTGTATTTACTCCACCAACTCTAAAAGATTATTATGTTTATATCCCTGAAAATAAAAAGCAGCTTTTTGCAGAAAATTTCAAGCCATTTAATGGTAAAAACAATTTTTATGCCTACGTTGTAAAAAAAGGCGAAACATTACTTTCTATCTCTAAAAAAACAGGTGTTAGTCATAGAGCGATCAAGGACTACAACGAGCTTAGCACAAATGCCGTAAGCTATAATCAAAAACTAATTATTCCATTTTCCGCCCAAAATAAATCTCAAAACTATCTAGTCCAAGCTGGTGATACGATAGCTTCTTTATCTAAAAAATTTAATGTGAGCGAAAAAGATTTAAAAGATGCAAATTCTTTTGCTAGTTCAAATTTAAATGTTGGAGCAAATATTGTCATACCATAAGAGCCTAAAATTTTATATAGGGCTAAGTTTTACTCTTCTAGTTACTGGTTGCTCTTGGAGCGGGGCACCATTTACACCAAGTGGTCCAACTAATGTAAAGGGCAACAATTCAGCTTCTATCCAAAAAGCAACAATGAGACCTTACACGATAAATGGTAAAACATACTACCCAACCGTTGTAAGTGTGGGCGATAAGGCAAGTGGCACGGCAAGCTGGTATGGTCCAAATTTTCATGGCAAAACAACCTCAAACGGTGAAATTTATAATATGTACAACATGACTGCAGCACACAAAACTTTGCCGATGAATACGATCCTTAAAGTAATAAATTTAAGAAATCAAAAAAGCGTTATTGTGCGTGTAAACGATCGTGGACCTTTTGTGGCTGATAGAGTTTTAGATCTTTCAAAGGCGGCTGCAACTAAACTTGATATTATCGGTACAGGCACAGCTCCAGTCAGTATGGAAGTCATAGGCTTTAATGAAGATATTAATGCTGTTGCAAGCATTAACACTCAAGTAAAATCAACAAGCACTGGTATAAAAGTGCCAAATCCAGTCTCTCCGACAGCTCCAACTGGAGGCATTATTATTTCGTCAGAGCAACGAGTCGTAGGTGGAGATTTTATGGTGCAAATTGGCTCATTTAAAAACCTTGAGGGCGCAAACAGATATCAAAGAGAACATCAAAGCATAGATGGCTATAAGTCGGTAGTCAGGACATTTACTATAGATGGCTCGACCATTTATAGAGTATTTTTAAATGGCTTTAGAAGTGAGGACGAGGCTAGAGATTATGCAAGAAGCGGTAAATTCCAAGGTGCATTTATAGTAAGAGGTTAGGGCGTGAGAGAAGAAATTTTAGAACTAACTAGAAATACAAAAGAGACACAAATCTCAATGAAACTTAAAATTTATGGCTCTGGTGTTGCAAAGATAGATACTAGCATTGGCTTTTTTGACCATATGCTTGAGGCATTTACTAAGCATTCTTTGCTTGATCTTGAAATTTCATGCAAGGGCGACACGCATGTGGATTTTCACCACAGCGTTGAGGATGTTGGCATAGTTTTGGGTCAGCTTTTAAAAGAGGCCTTGTACCCTTTAAGTGGCGTTGAGAGATTTGGTGAGGCAAGCGTTGTTATGGATGAGGCGGCTGTTTTTTGTGCGCTAGATCTTAGCAATAGAGCCTATCTTGTCTATGAAAATTTTAATGAAAATGCCAAAGCAGGGGAGTTTGACACGGAGCTTGTGGAGGAGTTTTTTAGGGCAGTTGCTGTAAATTCTGGTATCACGCTTCATCTAAATCAAATTCGCGGTAAAAACACTCACCACATAATCGAAGCAACATTTAAATCATTTGCCGTAGCATTTCGTAGAGCGCTTGCTAAAAACGCAAGGATAGGCACACCAAGCACAAAGGGTGTTTTATGATAGAGATTATATTTTTAGATGTTGATGGCTGCATGACTGATGGCAAGATCATCTATAATGCAAATGGTGAAGAGCTTAAATTTTTTGATGTAAAAGACGGCTACGCGATAGAAAGCTGGTTAAAGCTTGGCAAAAAAGTAGCTATCATCACTGGCAGAAATTCAGCCATCGTTGAGCGAAGAGCTGAAGATCTAAAGATAAATCACGTCTATCAAGGCGTTGGTGATAAATTTGAAGTGGCGAGTGAGATATTAAAATTTGAAGGGCTTAGCTTTAAAAACGCAGCAGCTATCGGCGATGACTACAATGACTATAAAATTTTAAATGCAGTTGCTTGGAGCTTTAAGCCAAAAGATGCGATAAAAGAGCTTGATGTAAAGACAAAACTAAAGCACAAAGGTGGCAATGGCGCGGTTAGAGAGATGATAGAGCTTATTATAAAATCAGAAAATTTATATGACGAGTGGTCGAAGCGTTGGTTGTAAAAATTTTCTACTTCGTCGTGGCTATTTTTAGTGTCGTGATGATATTTTTGGCAGCTCAAGATCCATACCTTACAAATGTTTTAAAGATCGACACAAAGATATCAAATATGCAGATAAATGACGTGATAGATTATGAGATAAATTCCACGAAAATAAGCGGAGTCTACGAGGCTGATGAGCTAAATAGATACAATGATAAAGATGAATTTTTGAGTTTTAAAGCAAAAATTTTAAGAGGAAATTTAAAACATTTTCTAAGCTCAGACAAAGCAATCTCACAAAATGACGAAATCATTTTTCAAAAGAATGCGAACTATGAAAACAACGATAGTTTGAGATTTATAAGTGACGAAGTGATATATGGAACAAAAACAAAAATAGTAAGATCTGAAGCAAATTTCACGCTCATAAGAAATAATGATAAGGCACTGGGTGAGAGTGGAAGCTATGATCTTGGCAAAAAACAAACGCAGGTAAAAGGGTTAAGGGCATGGGTAGAAGAAAATCAGCGATTTTAGCGGTGATATTGGGTTTTACATTTTTAAATGCAGAGCAAGTTGAAATCACATCAAATGATTTTTTTGCAGATGAGAATAAGCAAACTAGTGAATTTATAGGTAATGTAAATATCAAAAAGGGTTCATTTGATGAGCTTAAGGCAGATAAGGTGGTCGTCTATTTTGACAAAAAACGCCAGCCTATAAAATATGTGGCCACTGGCAATGCTAGAGCTAAAATTTTTATAAAAGATAAGCACTACGACGGCAAAGGCAATACTCTTACATACGAGCCAGCAAAACAGGTCTATACTGTTAGTGGAAATGGCTATTTGCATGAGGTAGAAACTGATAAGAATGTTTATGGTGAAAAGATCGTTGTCAACCAAAAAAATGGCACATATAGTGTAAATAGTGATGAAAAAAAGCCTGTTAAGTTTATCTTTCAGGTAGAGGAAAAAGATAAGTGATAAGGCCACTAGGTGCTAAATTTATCACATCAAGTCCAAGTATAAAAGAGGCTCCAAGCTTCGTAACAAGCGAAGTTGTCTTTTTGGGTAGATCAAATGTTGGTAAAAGCAGCCTCATAAATACACTTGTAAATCAAAAAAATCTAGCCAAAAGCTCATCGACTCCTGGCAAAACTCAGCTTATAAATTTTTTTGAGGCCGAGTTTTGTGAGCAAAAAGATGAGCAGGAAGAAAAAGATAAATTTAAGCTCATTTTTGTTGATTTGCCAGGCTTTGGCTATGCAAAAGTGGCAAAGTCAAAGCATGATGAATGGCGTAAAAATTTAGATGAGTTTTTGAAATTTAGAAGCGACATTAGACTTTTTATACACCTAATTGATGCTAGACATTTTGATTTAGACATAGACGTAAATGTGGATGCTTATCTAAAAAGCTTTTTAAGAGCTGACCAGAAAATTTTAAATTTATATACAAAAAGCGATAAGCTAAATCAAAGCCAAAAGAGTGCGGTAATGAAATTTGACCCAAGCGGCATCTTGGTCTCAACTCTTAATAAAAGCGGTATCGAAAAGGCTAGAGAAGCTATCATAAATAACGCTCTTGGTAGATAAAATGCAAACCATAAGCAGCTTAGATATTAAAATTTTTAAAGAATTTTGGTGGGCTGTTTTTTTATTCTCATATGAGATCGCAACTACGCAATTTGGCTTTTTGCCACCACTCATTGGTATTTTTTTTACTTATATGATTTTGGAGTATTCAAGAAAACAAAAGCAATACGACGAGTTTAAGCACAATTGGTACTTTGCGATAATTTTTATAATATTTGCTGAGCAAATTCATGGATTTCATCTTTTTTCAATGATTATTGCCTTTTTGCTTTTTTATAATTTTATTTTAGACTGGCTCTATACCACGATGAAGTGGCGAAATTGCCTACTTATCATCTTTGTAGCAGCTGGATATACTTTAACATTTCTTGTAAATAATCTATTTGCTTACGTTTTGAATGAGCAAAATTTAACATTTTCGTCTGAATATCTATTTTTTATAGCATTTGAAAGTATCCTTGCTATCGTTCTTTTTAGGGATAAAGTGCTATGAGGATGCGCATCGTCTTTAGTGTGATCGCTCTTTTTTGGATTATACTTTTGGGACGAATTTATCACCTAAGCATAAACTCAAATACCTACTACAACGAGATCGCAGAACAAAACGCGATAAAGACTATTTATATTCCGCCAGTTAGGGGTATCATCTTTGACGCACATGATAAGCCAATGGCTGTTAATCGTCTTGGTTTTTCGGTATCCATTAGACCTCATTTAAGTGCTAATAAAAAGGTAAAAATTTTAGATGATGAGCTAGCTTACATTGGCTCACTATTTAGTGATCTAAATGTCACAAAGCTTAAAAATGAATACATAAAAAATGACTCAGCTTATAACCAAGATTTTATAAATGTGGTCGAATTTATTGATTATGATAAATTTTTGCCATTTTTTGCATCACTTTCTTTGCGTGAAAATTTAGAGATAAGGCCCGCTTCAAAACGCCACTATCCGTATAACGATCTGGCTTCTCACATTATCGGCTACGTCGGTAGGGCAAATCAAAAAGATATGGACAATGATCCTTTGACAAAGCTTACAAACTACATTGGAAGAAGTGGCGTGGAGCGATTTTATAATCCGATCTTACAAGGAATTCAGGGATTTAAAAAGATAAAGGTAAATGCCTTAAATGAAGAGATAGAGCAGATAAGCTATCAAGCGCCACAAAGTCAAAACATCAAGCTTGCAGTCGATCTTGAGCTTCAGCAGTTTGTCGCTGATGTCTTTGGTAAGGATGCAGGAAGCGTCATAGTTATGAGTCTAAAAGACGGTGCTATCATAGCTGCTGGTAGCTTTCCAGAGTACGATCTAAACCCATTTGTGCTTGGAATTTCTCAGCCTGAATGGGAAGAGCTTGTAAAAAATGTCGATCATCCTTTTACAAATAAGCTAATAAACGGCCTTTATCCGCCAGGATCTGTCGTAAAAATGGGTATGGCACTTGCGTTTTTGGATAATGGCATGAGCAAATACGATAGCTTTTTTTGTAGTGGCTCGTATGAGCTTGGAGGGCGTAAATTCCGCTGCTGGAACTCTCACGGACATGGAAATGTTAATATGAATACGGCAATTAGAGAGAGCTGTGATGATTATTTTTATAAAGGTAGTCAAAAGATCGGCATAGACGCTATTGTTCCGATACTTGAGCGTATGGGATTTGGTAGAAAAACAGAGGTTGATTTGCCAAATGAGTTTGTGGGGACTTTGCCAAGTAGAGAGTGGAAGATGAGAAAGTATGGCAAAGCGTGGTTTCAAGGCGAGACCCTCATTACTTCTATCGGCCAGGGAAATTTCTTGGTCACGCCTATGCAAGTGGCAAAATATACAGCAGGCCTTGCAACTGGGCTAAATGTGACTCCACATTTTTTAAAGAGCATTGATGACAAGGATGTTGATTTTACGCCAACAGATGATGCTTTTACGCCGTTTGAAAAATCACAGTTACCAGCCATTAGGCATGCAATGTATGAAGTGGCAAATCACCCAAGAGGCACGGCAAATAGGCATTTTATTGGAAGCCTAGTTAAAGTTGCTGCAAAGACTGGTACTGCCCAGGTCGTTGGAATTTCTCAAACTGAAAAGAAACGTATGAAAGAAGAGGATATGGCGTATTTGCAAAGATCTCATGCGTGGATGACTACATATGCGCCTTATGAAGATCCGCAATATGTCATCACAATGGTTATCGAGCATGGTGGCCATGGTGGAAGTGCGGCTGGACCAAAAATCGCTCAAATTTATAATAAACTCGTTGAAATGGGATATATAAATTTAGAAAAAATCCAAAGTGATCAAAGTAAAAAACAAGACAATAAGAAAAAATAAAGATCACTAAAAAGCCGTGGTAGTGACCACTGACTTAGAAATTTTTACTGTACCCTTGACTAAATTTATCAACTACTTTTTAATCTTCTTTATTAAATTTTGGCAAGGTTGACTGAGAATTTATGTTTTTTGGTAGGTAACAAGAGCCTAAATGTTGATATATCTTTAAATTCGTTAAATGCTCTTGCTTAATAATTTACCACTTTTAGAGGCTCATAAGGAAAATTTTTGATTTTTATATGCGATTTTATCAGTGGCATTTGCCTTTTTAAAGCCATTTAGCCTTAGCCTGCAGCTATCGCAAAGTCCGCATGCCTCGTCATCACTCTCGTAGCAGCTCCAAGTAAGCTCTAGTGGCGAGCCAAGCTCAAGCGACTTTGCTACGATGTCAGCCTTACTTAAATTTACAAGTGGAGTAATTATCTCGCACGAAAAACTAGGCGATGTGCCTAAATTTATAGCCTCATTCATTCTTTTTATGAAGCTCTCTTTGCAGTCTGGGTATCCTGAGCTATCTTCTTCTACGACACCGATATAGATAGCTTCTGCTCCCTCTTTTTCAGCAAGTGCAGTAGCGACCGAGATAAACACGCCATTTCTAAAAGGTACATAGGTATTTGGCACGTCTTTTTCTACCCCATCTTTTCTTATTTTCATGCTGGTATCTGTTAACGAATTTCCGCCGATTTGTGCGATAAAGCTAACATCAAGGCTGAGCTTTTTAGTAACCTCTAGTTGCTCACATATCTCGTCAAACGCACGTTTTTCACGCTTCATCGTCCTTTGGCCATAGTCAAAATGAAGCGCTACGATATCATATCCAGCCTTCTTTGCCATTACAGCACAAAGCGTACTATCCATACCGCCGCTCATTATACAAACTGCTTTTTTCATATTTTGCCTTTTATTTTTGCTAGAATTATACAAAAAGTTACCAAGGAAAGAGCCTAAAATGATACTTTGCGAAGAGAGCTATCCAAAAATTTTAGATGAAATTTGTGAATATTTGACGTTAGGAGAAATCGAGCTAGTTTTTGTCGATAAAGAAGAGATGAGAGAACTAAATAAAACTGAGCGAGGCATTGATAAAACGACAGATGTTTTAAGCTTTCCACTTGAGCTTGTCATTCACGCCCCACTTGGCTCAATCGTTATAAACAAAGATATGGTAAAAGAGAAAGCCACTGAGCTAAATCATAGTGAAGAGGCCGAAACCGCACTACTTTTTACACATGGATTACTTCATATATTAGGATTTGATCATGAAAAAGATGATGGTGAAATGAGAGAAAAAGAGTGCGAAGTGATAAAAAAATTTGAGCTGCCTAAAAGTCTAATCGTAAGAAGTGAGGACGTTAGGCTAATCGATCTTATAAATAATAAAAACTTAAAAGAGTAGATTTTCTTCAGATGTTTTGTGAAGCTCTTCTAAAAGCTCCTCTTTTTGGCATAAAATCAATATATAGATAAAATTTTTAAGCTTTTTTATCTCGCTTAAATTTTTAAAGTAGATTGCGTTTTGTACTTTTAATAGCGAGCCTTCTGGCAAGCAAATTTTTATCTCATCAGGGCTAAATTTTTTATTTAAAAATATACTTTGGCTTATGAATAAATCTTCATCGCTTTCAGTAATTATGGCTCTAAAGCTATTTCCAAAACTAGTAGGAATAAAATTTTTATCTATAAAAATCGGGTCAAAATGCCCGTGAATCCTACCTTCGTAAGGCTTAAATGAAATTTTATTGCTATCAAGAAATTTTAAAAGCCCATAAAACATTCCAGCAAAAACTCGTGGTATGTTTAAGTTTTGATAGTATGTTTGCTTAAAGACTATGCTTGTAAAAAATATCGAGCTCGGATTTATCTCGTGCATAGTAGTATCTGTGTAAATGGTCTCAAAAAGAGGCGATATTCGCTGAAGTGTTCTTGTATCATCGCCGAAAAAGACATCAAAGACCTTTGCGTGAAAAATTTGATGAAAAAGCTCAGTGATATTTTTTGACATGACGTGTGCGTTAGAGCCAAGTTTTGATTTTTCTAAAAAATCATTTATAAAAGGATTTACGGCGCAAAATTTTAGATCTTTGTGAGTAGCCTCAAATCTCATGAGTTTTATCATGGCGGTTTGTAAGCTACTAACTTTTAAAAAAGCGATCTCTTTGTCTATAATTGGCACATTATCTTCGCTAATTATGGCGTATGCGCCTTGTTTAATCGCTGTTTCTATGTCGCTATCGTTTGCGTTTAAGCAAATATAGGCAAAGCCACGTCTTACATGCTTTAACTCGAAAACAAACTCGCTTACACTAGTTATCGTCGGTGCGTTTAGAGCCTCGGCATTTATTAGACGTGTTAAATTTTCTATTGTCATTTAGCCAACGATCGCACCGTTTTTAACTTTACCTTGCGTACCAAGAAGCGTTAGCGAGCCATCAGATGCGCTTAGGATCATGCCTTGTGAGACATATTTTTTCATCATCGTTCGCTCTTTTAAATTTGCTAAAACGCAAACTTGTTTGCCAATAAGCGAGCTAGGCTCGTAGTATTTTGCGATGCCAGATAAAATTTGACGCGGCTGCTCCTCGCCAAGATCTATCTTAAATTTAAGCAGTTTCTCACTACCCTCGACTCTCTCGCACTCGAGCACTTCACCTACTTTTATCACCACCTTTGCAAAGTCATCAATGCTAATGATTTCGTCCTCTTTTTTCTCCTCTTTTGGCTCAGCTTTCGCCTCAACCTTTGGCTCATTTGCCTCGCTCATTAGCTCTTTTTCTATCCTTGGAAATAGCGGCTCGGTAGCTTTTGCTACAAAATTTGAAATTTCATTTTTCAAAACAAGACTTTCATAAGATGCCGTATCTATGCTAAAGCCAAGCGTGTCAGCTATCTTAGTACAAGTTTTTGGCATAGCTGGGCTAAGCAGTATCGTCACTTTTGCAAGTAAATTTGCACAAAGTGCCACAAGTGCGTTTGCCTCGTCAATTTTGCCAGCTTTTACAAGTGACCATGGCTCATACTTCGCAACGGCTGCATTTGCAAGCGTTACGACCTTCCAAAGATCCTCTAAATAGCGGTTCGTCGCTAAATTTTCTAAATTTTTTATAGCCTCATCAAGGTAGCCCTTCGCCTCATCAAGCTCGGCTTTGTGAAATTTGAGTACATCTTTTGAGTTGATTTTATAGTCGCTATACTTTGCACTCATACCAACAATGCGGCTTAGCAGGTTGCCAAGTCCGTTGCCAAGTTCTGAGTTTATACGCTCGATCAAAGCCTTTTGGCTGTAGTCGCCATCTTGTCCAAACGGCACTTCTCTAAGCAAAAAGTATCTGAAATTTTCAAGTCCATAAGCGTTTGCAACCTCTCTTGGGTTTATAACATTACCCTTACTTTTGCTCATCTTTTCGCCATTTATGGTCCACCAGCCGTGCGCTGCTACGTGTTTTGGTAATGGCAAGCCAAGACTCATCAAAAATGCTGGCCAGTAAACTGCGTGAAAGCGTAAAATATCTTTGCCAACGATGTGAGTAGTGTATGGCCAAAGATCCATTCTAGCGTCATCTCTTGAATATCCTAGTGTTGTTAGGTAGTTTATAAGCGCGTCAAGCCAGACGTACATAACGTGCTTTTCATCGTTTGCGCTCTTTGGTAGCTTTATGCCCCAGTCAAAGCTCGTTCTAGTTACTGAAAGATCTTTTAGTCCACCTTTTACAAAGCTTACGACCTCGTTTTTCTTACCTTTTGGGATGACGCAAAGCTCGTCATTTTCGTACCATTTTAAAAGCGCGTCTTCATATTTTGAAAGCTTGAAAAAGTAGCTCTCTTCTTTGACTAAAGACGTCACGCGGCCACAGTCTGGACAGTGATTGTCTTCTAGTAGGTCTCTTTGGTTAAAAAAAGTTTCGCAGCTAACGCAGTAAAATCCCTCATATTCGCCTTTGTAAATGTCGCCATTTGCTTGCATCTTTTCAAAGACATTTTGCACGGTTTGTTTGTGCTCTTCGTCGGTTGTTCTTATGAAATGATCGTAGCTTATCTCAAATTCGTCCCAAAGTGATCTAAATTTCGCACTGATCTCGTCAGCATACTCTTTTGGAGTCTTGCCTCTAGCACGAGCTGCTTGCTCGATCTTTTGTCCGTGCTCGTCTGTACCTGTCATAAAGTATGTTTCTTTACCTTGCAAGCGGTTAAATCTAGCAAGTGTATCAGCGATGATAGTCGTGTAGGCATGGCCAATGTGTGGCACGTCGTTTACATAGTATATTGGGGTCGTTATATAAGCTTTTTCTTTCATATTTTTCCTTTAATTTTAAAAATCAAATCCACCATCACTGCCAGTATTGCCCTTTGACATTGAGTTATAGCAGCTATTTACGTATTCTTTTCTTGTCTCGCAGTCAAAAAATATTTCGCAGTTAAAGCAGCTTTTTTGCCTTTTTTGTTCTTGGCATTCTTGCAATATCTTTGCCTTTTGCTTCAAGGCTAGTTCAAATGCGTCTAATTGCTCGTTTTCTTGCATTATTTTTTCTCGTAAAATTTATGCAAAAGAGAAATTTCATCACGTGAGCCAAAAAAGCATGGCGTTGTTTGGTGAATTTTTTCTATTTTTATATCAAAAAGCGTTTGGTTTTTGCCGTTTGAGGTTGCGCCCTTTGCGTTTTCATATATGAAAGCAAATGGCAACACTTCAAAGACTACTCTTAGTTTGCCGTTTAGATGATCGCTCGTTGCTGGGTAGCTAAAAAGACCGCCGCCTTTTAGTAAAATTTGGTGCAGGTCGCTCACCATAGCACCTGAGTATCTTAGCCTGTAGCCCTCGTTAAATAGCTCATTTATGAAATTTCTATGCGTTTGGCTCCAGCCTTTTTGTGTCGCTCCTGTAGCATTTAACTTGCCTTTTTCTTTTAGCTCAAGCTCTTTTACAAATTTAAACTCGCCTTCTTTGCCAAGTCTATAAAATTTAGGCAAGGCGCCCTTTTTCTCAGCGATTACGAGCTCAAGTCTTGGACCATAGATGCTGTAAGCTGCAGCTATTAAATTTTCTGGTTTTACCTCGTCTTCGTAGATGCCAAAGATCGAGCCAACTGCGAAATTTACATCAACTAGGCTTGAGCCATCAAGTGGATCATAGGCGATTATAAAATTTGCGCTTTTATTGATCTCAAGCGCCTCTTCTTTTTCTTCGCTAATTAGTGCTTTTACGCAGGCAAGCTCCTTAAATTTAGCCGTGATGATCTCGTCGCTTTTGACATCAAGCTTTAGCTGTGTGTCGCCAGTCGCGTTTTCGTGAGTTGTGTAGCCAAGATCGGCGTATTTTATCACTTCGCTTATCTCTTTTGCGATCTCTTTTATGGTGTTAAAAATTTGATTTAATTCTTGCATTATACAGCCTTTGCATTTTTGATTATCCACGCACAAATGGCGTCTATATCGTCTAAATTTATATTTTTTATCTCATAAGGAATTTGTTTTTTATATGTTGCGATCGCGTCTGAAAAGCTAAGATATTTTTCATCTATTTCATCTTTAAAAACACTTAATCTTGGTAGTGGAAGCGTCTTTAACCCCTCGACTAATAGCATATCAAACTCGCCGAGCATTTTAATGACATCGTTAATTTCTTGTGGTTTTTGTGAAAAATAAGTTGTTCTAGTCGGACTCATCACCACCACATCTGCCCCAGTTTGAGAAAATTTAAAGCTATCCTTGCCTTCAACGTCAAATTTGGCCTTGTCGCCCGGGTCGTGTTTTACTATCGCGACTTTCAAACCATCATTTATAAATTTTTTTGCTACCTTTAAAATAAGAGTCGTTTTTCCGCTATTTGAAGGGCCAGAAAAAGCAATAGCAAGTCTTTTCATAAGAACCTTTTTTTTAAAACTTCTCGCGATTATAACTTATGTTGGCTTTAAAATTTATGAGTGAAATTTAAAAATTAAAATGCTAAAATGGCAGAAATTTTAGAAATTTAAGAGTTTTTATGAGCAAATTTATATCGTTTTTTGTATTTATTTTGATGATATTTGGCTGTGCTGGTGAAAAAGTAATTGTACATGAGCCGTTAAAAAATGAGCTTTTGGCCTACACAAGCAAGAGCGAGATCATTGACGGCACTGATAGAACGCTAATTGTAGCAACCTATCTAAATCCTATTTATAACTCAAATTTAGATGCAAGCAAAGAGCACTTTTTGGTGGCCATAAATCCAAAAGAGCACGCTAGTGAGCTAAATAATATCAAGGTAAATAACGACTCAAACGCCACAAATGCAAGACTGCTTGATGAAAACAACGAGATGCTTAAATTTGCTGGATTTTCTATGCCTTGGGCGGTCTATTACGAAGTGACCGCACCAAGTAAGCAAAGCGATGATCTAGCGCTTAGTTTCGAAATTTATCAGTCAAAGCAGGTTTTGTTAAATTTTCGAAAAGTTGCGAAATCTTTATATTGGAACCAGTAAGCGCCATATAGATCACGTAGTTGGCAAGCACCTTTTTGCCGTAGTTTCTAGTTTCTCCGACTGGGACAAGCTCGATCGACAAAAATGGCTCAAATTTTCCCTCTTTAAACATATCATCTCTTGTGATAAGCTTTTTGGTAAAGCCAATACCGCCGTTGTACGCGTATGCGATAAAGAGCGGATGATAGAGAAATTTATCAAGATAGTTTAGGTGATGGTTTGCAAATTTAAATGCAATATCTGTTTTAAAAAGATCATCCTGGTCAAAATTTGGGATTTTTAACTCTTTTTTACCGATCGCATTTGCGAGAAATGGCATAAACTGCATCATGCCAAGGGCGTATGAAGTAGAAACTACGCTTGGGATAAAGAGACTCTCTTGTCTAGCTAGGGCGTAGATCATCGATTTTCTCTCGTTGCTGATGCCCTCAAGCTCAGGAGAACTTGGCATCAAGAAGTATTGTTTCTCCCAGCCATGCGCCTTTTGCATAAAGTAGGCATAAGCACCGATACTTTCGTTTGTATAAAATTTCTTCGCAAATTCGCTTGCTTGCGTGGCATTCATATCCTTTGCAAGGGCTACAGTTTTGTTCCATAAAAACGGATCGCTTACGTCAAAATTTTCGATATTTTGCTTACTAGGCCTTGGTACGATGACCTCGAGTGGTTCGCCACCGATCAAATCTCTTGCGTAAAGCGAGTAGATATTTGCATCCTTGCTGGCACTTAGCTCTTTTAAAAAGCTTTCGTTTTTACTTATCTGGTACTGCCAAAAGGTCGCATTATCCCTTTGCCAAGCTCTTTCAAATGTGCTCTTGGCTCTTGCAAAAAGACTAAAAGCGATATCGTCTTGTCCTAGTAAAATGGCATTTAATCCAAGCGTAAAAGCATCATTTTTCTCAGTGATGGCTGGATCGATGCTTAGTAAATTTCTCCTAAAGCCTTCATATTTTTTATTAAAAACAATATCGTTTAATAAATTTGTGAAGCCCTTTTGCGAGTAGAGCTTGGTCATGAAATTTGCATCAAAGCTTTCGCTAAAAAGTGTACTTTTATTTTGCGGGCTAGAGGCGTTAAACAGCTCTAAAAAACTCTTTGTATCGTTTAGTTTTACAAATGCTTGAGCCGGATTTGCCTCATTTAGTGCGAGCAAAATTTTTGATTTTTCTGGATTTGTCTTTGCAAGATTGGTCGCTAAAATTTCACGAGTGTTATTATCAAGTTTTAAGCTAAACGCAATAGATGTTAGCAAATTTTGGCAGGTTAGATTTGCCTGGGTGATATTTTTTGCATTTACACCAGGGCATTTGCTAGGAGCCGCTTTTGGAGGTAAAATTTTATCGATTGATTTTTGAACAAGACCCGCTTTTCTAAACACATCACGCGAAAGCTCTGCGATCTGCTCTTTTGTGTAACTACCCTCGTTAATAAGACGGTTGATGTAGTAGTCTTTTGCTAGGCTTTTTGGCTCGTTTTTTAGCTCTTCGTAGGTATAAATTTTAGCCAAAAGAGCAACACAGACAAGGGAGAGAATACTAAAGTGACGCAGCAAAACCAAACAAAAGCCTTATTAAAAATTGATCTAAAAATTGAAGTGCTAAAAGTACGATAAGCGGAGTAAAGTCAATACCACTAAAATTTGTTTTTATATAGCGTCTAATAAAGCAATAAACCGGCTCAGTTAGCCTATAAAGCAGCTGCACGACCGGTGAGCTAGGATCAGGTCTGACCCAGCTAATCAGAGCTGCTGCGATGATGATCCAAGTATAGACCGTGATAATAAGGTGCAAAATGTTTGCAATCGCTGAAAATAGGGTGGAAAGTATCATTTTTGCTCCTAGATTAAAATTTTAGCCAGATCATCTTTGATAAGAGGATAGAGCTCACTAAGCTCAGGACCGTGAAGGTCGTTCGTAAGAAGCGCACGTAGCGGCATGAAAAAGTTTTTACCTTTTAAATTTGTAGCGCTCATAAGCTCTTTTTTAAACTCATCAAATGTTTTGCAAGCTTTTAAATTACGAGCTGCTTTTTTGATGATATCAAATTCGTTTTTGTACTCATCTGGAGCTATCTTTGGCGAATATATAGCCTCAACTTTTGCCTTTATCTCAGGCACTAGTGAGCTTTCTTGAGTGTAAAATTTAACTAACTCAGCCAAATTTTCATCTACACCAAAAATTTCTTTTATACGCTCTTTTGAGGCAAGCTTGATGTGTTCTCTATTTATCTGCTCAAGTTTTTTAATGTCAAATCTAGCAGGTGAACGTGAAATTTTGGTTATATCAAACCATTTCACCGCCTCTTCGATGGTAAAAATTTCAGTCGGAGTTTTGTTACCAAGAAGTATCAAATAGTTTGCGATCGCCTCAGGTAAAAATCCCTGCTCAAAGAGCCATTTTACACTTGATTCGTTCTCGCGCTTGCTCATTTTTTTACCTTCAATATTTAAAAGTATAGGCAAATGCGCGTAATTCATCTTGCCGGTGTAGCCAAGACCCTCGCGTATGAGGTCTTGCTTTGGTGTATTGCTCACGTGATCCTCGCCACGTATGACAAAGGTCACGCCCTCAAGCATATCATCGACTGCGCAGGCGAAGTTATAAGTTGGTGTTTTGTCTGCTCTCATGATGACAAAGCTATCAACAGCGTCTGGCTCGAAGCTTAGCTCGCCTTTGATCGCATCTGTAAAGCTCATAGTGCGTGTTGGCTTTTTCATGCGGATGACAAATGGCTTCTCGCAGTTTAAAACTTCAGCATCGCTTAGTCTCTCGCAGGTACCGTCATATCTATATGCCACGCCTTGTTCTTTTGCTTTTTGTTTTTTTGCCTCAAGCTCTTCTTCGGTGCAAAAACAAGCAAAGGCCTTTTTATCGATAAGAAGCTTTGAAGCTAACTGCCTGTGGAATTTTAAATTTTCACTTTGGATGTAAATTTGCTCTGGTTTTATGCCAAATTTGCTTAAAATTTCTAAGATATCTTTCTCTTTTCCCTCTATATTTCGCTCTTTGTCGGTATCTTCTATACGTAAAATAAAGCCACTTTTATCTTGTAAAGAACAAATATAATTAAAAATAGCGGCACGTAAATTTCCTATGTGCATATCTCCTGTTGGAGAGGGTGCAAAACGATACATAAGCTCATTCCTTACGTTAAATTTTGAATTTGGATTATAACACCAGCTTGATAAATTTAAAGTTATGTAATTTGATTTTTTTAGCCGAAGCAAAGCATTTCTTGAATAAAATCCGAACAAAAATTTAACATTTTTAGGAGAAACAATGAGTTTTATAAGCGAATTTAAAGAATTTGCGATGCGCGGAAATGTCATAGATATGGCAGTTGGTGTTGTTATAGGTGGTGCGTTTGGAAAGATCGTTTCATCACTAGTTGGTGATGTTATCATGCCTGTTGTTGGCGTTTTAACTGGCGGTGTAAATTTTACTGATCTTAAGCTTACGCTAAAAGAAGCGGTAGATGGCGTACCTGCTGTTACGATAAACTATGGCTCATTTATACAAACAATGGTTGATTTTTTAATAATCGCATTTTGTATTTTCTGCGTTATCAAGGCTCTAAATACACTTAAAAATAAATTACCAAAAGAGGAGCCAGCTCCAGTAGAGCCTGAAACTCCAGCCGACATTGCACTTCTAACTGAGATTAGAGATCTACTTAAAAAATAATTTCATACAATTCGAAGGGAGAATTCCCTTTGAAAATCTATTAAAATTTATCTTATTTTTATATGCTAAAATGTTTTTTATTTTAAAAAGGCGAGTAAAAATATGATAGAAAAAATCCCGTTTTTTCAAGGCTTAAACGAAGAAGATTTAGCCAAGCTTGAAGCCATAAGTGTTGTAAAAAAGTATAAAAAGGGTGAATTTTTATTTATAGAAGGTGAGGAGCCAAAATGGTTAATATTTTTAATAAGTGGCTCTGTTAAGCTTTATAAAACCACGGCAAACGGAAAAGAAATTTTTATTCATCAGTTAGCACCTATGAATTTTGTAGCTGAAGTCGTAAATTTTGAAAATATTGTCTACCCAGCTAGTGCCATTTTTACCATATCTGGCGAGGTGTTAAAGATAAATTATGAAAAATTCGCGGCTGAATTTTTAATAAAACCAGAAATTTGTATGAAATTTTTAAAATCAATGTCCGAAAAGATAAGAATCACAACAAATCTACTTCATCAAGAGTTAATTTTAAGCTCAGAAGAAAAAGTTGCTAAGTTTATTTTAGATCATGAAGATTTATTTAACGAGCTAAAACACACAAAAATTTCATCAATACTTAATATGACTCCAGAAACTTTTTCGAGAATTTTAAATAAATTTAAAACAAATGGTTTAGTTAAACTTGATGAAAAGAACCAAATTTTGGAAAAAGATGTGGGTGGACTGCAAGAAATTTATTCTTATTGAAAGTTAATATCAAATAAATATTTTTATTTACTTAAAGAAAAAATTTATATTTTTTTAGATAACATTCACTTAAAATTTTCGTAAAAATTTACGATATATTGATAAATTCAGGAGGAGATTTTGGCTGAAGTTAAGAAGAAATTTTTTGTTTGGTCATCTGTTATTATCGGCATTGTGATCGGACTTATTGCGTCTATGGGTATTGCTGATGCACTTCATGCAACTGGTAGCGGCTACATCTGTACCATTTGCCACACTATGGATCCTATGAATGCTGCATATCATGAAGATGTACACGGCGGCAATAACAAGCTTGGCATAAAAGCTGAATGTTCAGCCTGTCACCTAAATCATACAAGTGCCTATACCTATGTACTTACAAAACTTAAAGTATCGATAAATGATGGTTATAAGACATTTTTTACAGATACGGACAAGATCGACTGGCGTAAAAAACGCGAGCATGCATCTCACTTTGTCTATGATAGTGGATGTTTGACTTGCCACTCAAATTTAAAAAATGTTATTCAAGCTGGTAAATCATTCTTACCACATAGAGATTATTTCGTTCTTGGAAATCCTAATAAAAAATCATGTGTTGATTGTCATAATCACGTAGGCCACAAAAATTTAGGACTTCATATAGATAAATTTGAAGCAATAAAAAAACAAGAGAACAATAAAACCAAATAAGGAGGAAAGATGTTTAAAAAGTCGCTAATGTTATTAGCCTGTCTAATGTCTTTTGGCGTTGCCGCAAACATGGATGCAAATAAATCTGACGCTTTAAACCTTAATGTTGTAAAAAATATTAAAGTTGCTCACAAAATGTCAGACTTATCAAAAAGCTGTGTTGAGTGCCACGCTGAAAAGACACCTGGCATAGTTGCCGATTGGAAAAATAGTCGCCACGCTCACGTTGGCGTAAGTTGTATGGATTGCCACTCTGTAAATGCAGATAATCCTATGGCTTCAGTTAAGGTGCATCCAAAAGATTCTAACAACCACGTATCAATGCTAGTTAGCCCAAAAACTTGTGCTAAGTGCCACGAGAATGAGGTTGAAGAATTTGTTAAGAGTGGTCACGCAAGAGGTGCTATGCAAATGTATGCTAACCCTGCGATGGTAAAACTAATGTATCACTATGAAGGTATGGATCATCCAGAATACAAAATGGCTCCAGACGCTACTGGTTGTACACAGTGCCACGGAACCGTCATCAAACTAGACGCTGATCACAAACCTACAAAAGAGACTTGGCCAAACTACGGTATAGGTAATGTTTATCCTGATGGTGGCGTAGGCGGATGTAAATCATGCCACAGCGCACACACATTTAGCATAGCTGAAGCTAGAAAACCAGCTGCTTGTGCATCTTGCCACCTTGGACCTGATCACCCAGATATTGAGATCTTTAACAACTCAATGCACGGACATATCTATAATAGCGAAGCTCACAAATGGAATTTTGATGCTGCTCCTGATACATGGGATGTACCAGACTTTAGAGCTCCAACTTGTGCAGCTTGCCACATGAGTGGTGTTGGTGAAACAACAACAACTCACAATGTTTCAAGAAGACTAAAATGGAACCTATGGGGCGTCAGCAGTAAGCTAAGAACAGCTGGTGATGAACAAGCTGCTGTTGTTTACGAAAAAACTGGCAAACTAACCATAGGAACGCCACTTGCAGGTCATCCAAATGGACCAGAAGCAGCAAGAGCTGAGATGAAGCTAGTTTGTAAAGCTTGCCATACATCAACTCATACAGATAACTTCTTCATTATGGGTGATAAGCAAGTAGAGCTTTATAACGTTTACAATGCTGAAGCAACTAAGATGCTTGAAGAGTTGAAAGCTAAAAACTTACTACTCGCAGACGCTTGGGAAGATGAATTCCAAGATGTTTACTATCATATGTGGCACCACGAAGGTCGCCGTATGAGACAAGGTGCTCTAATGGGTGGTCCTGACTATTCACACTGGCATGGAGTATTTGAAGTTAAAAATGATATTAGAAAACTTCGTGAGATACACAAACAAAGAATGGAAACTGGTAAAGTTAAATAATTCTTTATAAGGTGGGTTTTCTCCCACCTTACTTTCTTAAATAACTATTAGATTTACTCAACTTAAATCATTTTTTATACGTTCAAAACTATACAATTTTTAAGACTAATAACATTAAAAGTAAGATATTAATTTTTATAGTACAAATTTAAAAATATAAAATATAATTTTTTATTTTTACAAGGAGAATTTTTGGGACTTTTGAGAATTATTATTGGAGCATTTATATTTAGTTTTCTTATAAATTTTTATTCATATAACCGTTTCATAAAAAAGGTTTCATTTTTTATACCACATCTTGCAAAAATCAGGATACTTTTATATGTTATTTGTATTCTTGAGTTTATATTTGTTCTTCAGATCAGGTTTTCATTCTTAAGCATTGAGCTTTATTTGATCGCTGGTACGCTCATAGGATTTTCACTATTTTTGTTTGCTGTTAGTCTATTTTACGATATTTTACGTAGTATTTTTTCTAAGAGTAATTTTAGTCCAACAAGACGAAAATTTATAAAATTTTGTTTTGATATTACATTTGTTATTTTTGTAATTGCTTGTTTTTTAAAAGGTATTTTCAATGCTTTAACACCACCAAAGATCAGACAAGTAGATATAAAAATAAAAAATTTACAAAGCACCCTAAAAATAGCCATGATAACAGACGTGCATATAGGAGAATTTCTGCAGAAAGATTTTATGAAAAAACTCGTCAATGACATAAATTTGGTAAATCCTGACATCGTAGTGATAGTGGGCGACTTAGTTGATGTAAATGCTGCTTTTATAGGAGATTTTTTGGAACCATTAAAAAGCCTTAAAAGCACTTATGGGACTTTTTATGTCCCTGGCAATCATGAGTATTATCACGGGATAGATGGTATTTTGGAAAAGATCAGTTCTCTTGGCATAGAAATTTTAGGTAATAAAAACAAAAAAATTGCGAGTATAAATCTAGCTGGCATTTACGATTTGGCTGGCATTAGGTTTAAACATTTGGAGCCAAATTTAGATGAAGCATTGACAGGACGTGATCCATCGCTACCTACTATCTTGCTCTCTCATCAGCCAAAATTTATAAAATCAATGCAGCAAGACGTTGATCTAGTGCTTTGCGGTCATACGCACGCTGGTCAAATTTTTCCTTTTGGTCTTTTGGTTTTACTTGATCAGGGATTTTTACATGGCCTTTATAAGATTAATGATAAAATGCAAGCTTATGTTAGCAGTGGTGCTGGATTTTGGGGGCCTCCTGTTAGAATTTTTGCTCCAAGTGAGATTGCAATATTAAATTTAAGTAAGGAATAAAATGAGTAAAGACAATCTGTTTTCTCAAATTTTTGGAAAGGTTGCAAAGATTAACTTTTTCAAACCACTTCAAGAAGCCATAAATTCTTTTTACATAAAGCTGTTTAAGATAGATATGAGCGAGTTTAAGCCAGCAAATGAATATAAAAATTTAAATGAGCTTTTTACTAGAAGGCTCATAAAACCAAGAGATTTTGATGCAGCAGATGAGATGTTTATAAGCCCAGTTGATGGTACTTGTCTTAGTTTTGGTAGCACAAAGGAACTAAAGGCCTTTAGCATAAAAGGCATGGAGTATAGTGTAAGCGAACTATTGGGGCAGAGTGAGCTTGAGGGCGAATATGACTTTGCAAATATCTATCTTAGCCCAAAAGATTATCATCATTATCATGCGCCTTGCGATATTGCCATTAAAAAAGCCATATACATTCCGGGTAAGCTTTACAGCGTGGCTACAAAATGGCTTGCAAAAGTAGACAGCCTTTATACAAAGAATGAACGCGTAGCGCTATCTTGTGAGATAAAAAATGGTAAGAAACTTTGGCTTGTTTTTGTAGGTGCGTTAAATGTCGGAAAGATGAAATTTTGTTTTGATGAGCGTATACAGACAAATGCGATGGCAAATTTTACACAAATTTACGAGTATGAAAATTTACATATCAAAAAGGGCGAGCGCCTTGGGAATTTTGAGCTTGGCTCAACTATCGTGATACTTAGCGAAAAAGATGCAATTGAATACAATCTCTTTGAAAATAAAGAGCTTAAATTTGCCGAGACCATTGGAATAATAAAATAAATACGCTAGGTATATAAGTAAAATTTTTATACCCTACTTGGCCGGTGTCTTATTTGCTTAGACTTTGGTTGTAAGTTTTATACAGTCTTTAAAAATTATTATAGATTTAAAAGTTTGTAAAAGATGATGAATACATTATTTTATCTATCGAAATTTCTCTCGACTTAGTACTTTGTCCTAAGATTTAATTGGCTTACCCATAAAATCCATATTGATATCACAGAGCTGATAGCATTTACACCATTACTTGTATAGAGAAGCTTGTGTATCAATAAAGATTATTAATAAGATATAAGATAACTTAGTATATTTTTCAAAAGAATTTTTATCAACTATAATAAGGAAGTTTTAATTTACCTTATGCAGCCAAGGATTAAATATTTTTTAACTATTTAGCCCAAAAGAGGGCTAAAATTAAACATTAAATCTAAAGTGCATAACATCGCCATCTTGTACGATGTAGTCTTTGCCCTCAAGTCTCATCTTGCCAGCCTCTTTGGCTCCGTTTTCGCCGCCATGTGCGATATAGTCGTCATAGCTTATCACTTCAGCTCTGATAAAACCCCTCTCAAAGTCGTTGTGAATGACGCTTGCTGCTTTCGGTGCTTTCCAGCCCTTTGTAATCGTCCAAGCTCTTACTTCAACGACGCCAGCTGTGAAATAGCTTATCAAATTTAGCTTTGCAAAAGATGTTCTGATGATCTTTTCAAGGCCACTCTCGCTCGTGCCAAGAGAGGCTAGAAACTCGTGTGCCTCCTCGTCGCTTAGACCAATTAGCTCCTCTTCTACTTTGGCGCAAAGCTTGATCACCTCGTGGTCTGAGGCTTTTGCGTACTCTTTTAGCGCTTTTACAAATTTATTATCTTCGCTAAGCCCCTCTTCATCGACGTTTGCGCCATAAACTACCTCTTTGGCGCTTAGAAGCCTTAGCTCTTTGTTTAGTGCCAAAAACGCCTCACTATCTCTTTGCTCAAAGCTGCTCGCACTTTTGCCATCATTTAGGTGAGCAAGAAGTAAATTTGCTATCTCTAGCGCCTCTTTAGCACCTTTTGCATTTGCTTTTGCCTCTCTTGTGAGCTTTTCTATCTTTTTATTTAGTTGCTCGATGTCAGCTAGTATCAGCTCGGTTTGGATGATCTCGATGTCTCTTACTGGATCGACGCTGCCCTCGACGTGAGTGATGTTTTCATCCTCAAAGCAGCGAACTATGTGTAAGATAAGCTCGGTTTCTCTGATGTTTGATAAAAATTTATTGCCAAGTCCCTCGCCAGAGCTAGCCCCTTTTACAAGGCCTGCGATATCTACGAATTCGATGGTTGAATACTGAATTTTATTAGGACTTACTATCTTTGCAAGCTCATTTAGGCGCTTATCAGGCACTGGCACGATGGCTTTGTTTGGCTCGATAGTGCAAAACGGATAGTTTGCACTCTCGGCATTTTGCGCCTTTGTAAGTGCGTTAAATGTCGTTGATTTGCCCACATTTGGTAGGCCTACTATTCCAACTGAAAGTCCCATCAATTCTCCTTGCTAAGTGCTTGTAAAAAGTATAAATTCATCCTAACTCCTGCTCCACTCGCACCTGCTTGGTTGTATCCCCAAGCCTTTTCGCGGTATGCTGGGCCTGCGATATCAAGGTGTAGCCACTTATCTTTATACTCATCTTTGATAAATTTAGCTAAAAACATGCCAGCTGTGATCGCACCACCATATCTGCTTGATGCGCAGTTGCTAACGTCTGCGATCTGGCTTTTGATAAGCTCGCTAAGATAAGGGTTAAAATCAAGCGTAGTTGCTAGCTCGCCGCTATCTTTTATCTTGTTTTTAAACTCATTTTTTAGGCTCTCGCTGTTGCCCATGATGCCTGTCGTGTATTCGCCAAGTCCCACGACGCAAGCGCCAGTTAGGGTTGCCATGTCGATTAAGATGTCTGGTTTAAAGTCCTGCGCGTAGCTTAGGCAGTCAGCCAGCACCAAGCGTCCCTCCGCGTCGGTGTTTCTCACCTCTATGCTAACGCCACTTCTTGAAATAAGCACGTCGTCTGGCTTATAGGCGTTGCCGCCGATCATATTTTCAGTTGCGCCCAAAATGGCGTGAATTTCAAATGGTAAATTTAGCTCTGCTGCACCTTTTATGATGCCAAGTGCTGCTGCTGCACCGCTTTTGTCTGATTTCATAGTTAGCATATAATCAGCCGGCTTCAAGCTAAGTCCGCCGCTATCGTATGTTAGCCCTTTGCCAACAAAGATGATGCGTTTTTTAGACTTTTTAGGCTTGTAGGTTAGGTGGATGAGCCTTGGTTTATGCACGCTTGCGCGATTTACCGCCAAAAATGCGTTCATATTCTCTTTTGCTAGAAATTTCTCGTCATAGACCTCGCACTTTATGCTTGCGATGTTTTTGGCTAAATTTTGCGCATCCTCGGCCATCTTTTGTGGTGTATAAATTTCTGGGATTTCATTTACGATATCTTTTGCAAAATTTGTAGCACTTGCTATTATCTCTGCCTCTTTAAAGCCATCATTTGCAGCTTTTAGATCGACCTTTTTGCCAGCAAATTCTTCAGTAGAAAAGATGATCTCTTTAAGGGTGTATTTCTCTTTTTTCTCTTTATACTTGTTAAATTCATAACTTCCAAGCAAAAAGCCCTCAGCTAGCGCCTCAAAGCTTAGTTTTTGACACTCCGCTATGTAAGAAGCTAACTTTATGCTCTTAATATTTAGCGACTTTAGTGCGTTATAAGCTTTAGCAGCTGCAACTCTAAGCTCGTCAAGATCAAGCTTAAAAAGTGGCACGTAAGCCCTTTTTGCCTCGCTTAGGACAAGGACGCTCTCGCCTTTGTAATTGTTAAATTTAATAGCCTCTTTATCGCCTATAAATTTATGTTTTAAGTCCTTATCTACTACGAAAATTAGTTCAATATCAGCTTTTATATCTTTTAATTTTTTATCAACTATTTGAAACTGCATGTCTTCTATCTCTCCTTTCGTTTAAAATTTTATTTTCGATGCGCTTAAATGTATATATCAAAAGCCCCATAAATATAGCAACCACTGGGATAGCGACATACCAGTGCTCTTTTGCTTTTTGAAGCAGCACTAATATATGCTCGCCAAGTATCCAAGCAGGTATGGTGGTGATCGCCGCCCAGCACCAAGCGCTGATTAAATTTATAAAGGCATATTTTTTAGCGTCATAGCCGGTAAGTCCTATGCAAAGCGGTATGATGACACGAAAGCCATACATATAGCGTTGCAAAAAGATGATCGGCCAGCCGTATTTTTTCAGCATTATGTGCGCCACTGCAAATTTTCTCCGCTGCGTGTGAAGCCTTTTTGCGATGTATTTTTTATTGTAACGGCCAAGGTAGAAGTAAATTTGATCTCCCACAAAGCCTCCAAGTCCAGCCACAAAGATAGCAAGTGCGATGTGCATATGCGTGGTGTGAGCGAGAATTCCAGCCATTATTAAGGCCATCTCGCCTTCCATGATACACCAGACAAAAAGTATGATGTAACCGTACTCTTTAAGTAGTTCTATGAAAAATTCTTCCATTCTAAACCTCTAAAACGCTGTAAATTTTAGTAAGCGACTTTAGCTTTTCACTACCTTTTAGATCAACTAGATCTACGATAAAGCACGCTTCTACGCAGGTTGCGTTAGTTTGATTGATAAGCTCGATTGAAGCCTTTGCAGTGCCTCCAGTGGCTATGAGATCATCTATTAAAAGCACTCTTGCGCCCGCTTTTTCACCAAAAGCATCGATGTGAATTTGTACTTCATCGACGCCATACTCTAGGCTATATTTTTGAGAAAGCGTGATAAAAGGCAGTTTTTTTGGCTTGCGAATAGGCACAAAAGGCAGCCTCAGCCTTGCTGCAAGCGCTGCGCCAAAGATAAAGCCACGAGACTCGATGCCAGCGATGTAGTCGATATTTGCACCCTCGTATCTCGCCACTAAATGATCTATCAAAAAGTTAAATGCTTCTTTGTTGTTTAGTAGTGTCGTGATGTCGCGAAAGACTATGCCAGGCTTTGGAAAGTCGTTTATGCAGCGAATAGAGTTTAGTAAAAATTCTTTGCCTTTTTGATCTAAAATTTTCATAAATTTCCTTAAATTTGATGTTAAAGTAGCGCTTCGATTTTGCCTTCAAGCTCACGTATGCGTTGTCTTAGCTTGTCGTTTTCTAAGCGGTACTGGGAATTTCTTGTGCGAAGCGAGGTCACGTCGTTTTTAGTTTTGTTTAGCTCGTCTGTTAAGATGTCGATGTTACCGAGGCTTCGCTGAAGTTGGATCTGAAATTTTCTTATGACGACCTCGGTGTCTTGGAGGTTATTTTTCATAAAATCTTTTGTCGCACGCTCTTTTTTTAGAAGCGTTTTGAAGTAAAAAACCATAACAGTTAGGTAGATCGCAGCACAAACAAGAGCAGTAAAAACGATCCACTCGCCTATCATTTGTCTGCCTCAATCTCTATTTTTTTGACTCTTCTTTCGTGTCTACCGCCTGCAAACTCTGTCTTTAAAAATGTTTCAAGTGCTGCTGTGGCAACGCCAGCACCGATCACTCTTGCGCCAAAAGCGATAACATTTGCATCGTTATGTTCTCTCGCAAGTCTAGCGGTAAATTCGTCGTGACAAAGGGCACACCTTACGTTTTCATGCCTGTTTGCAGCGATTGAGATGCCGATACCTGTGCCACAAATGAGCACGCCGTAGCAGTCAGGCTCAAGCTTGCTCGCTAGCAAATGCGCATAATCAGGGTAATCAACGCTATTTTTGTCATTCGTGCCAAGGTCAATGACTTCATGTCCAAGCTTTTTTATGACTTCTTTTAGCTCTGCCTTTAGCTCTACTCCAGCGTGATCGCAAGCGATAAAAATTTTATCTATTTTCATGAAAAATCCAATAAATTTTTTACAGATTATAGTGAAAGTTGCATTAAAATAAAATTTTGCTTGCATATGATAAAAGGCTATAATTTGTGAAATTCTTAAAAGGGAAAAATATGAAAAAGACGCTCTTTTTAATGGCTTCAGTGCTAGCCTTTGCAAATGAAAATCTAATAGAGATCTACACAGATCAAACCATCATCACTCAAAAATTTAGTGACGCAAATAGCTCTTTTAGCGCCTTTGTGCCAGAGGGTGTGCAGAGTGAGAACATCACTATAAATGGGGATTGTGACGCGAATGCTTATCTAAAAAAGATCAGCGAAGAAAATAGCCCAAATTACATAAAATGGAAGCAAGAAGTCGCAAATTTAAACAATAAGCTTGAGGCGCTAAATGCAAGAGGTAGGTTTATAGAGCAAGCTTTGGTAGAAGAAAATAAAAGTAACGATGTGACAAAAAGGGCTGATGAGTTTTATAAATTTAGCCTAGAAAATATCGAGAAAATTTCAGCTGCTAAAAGTGAGCTTGAAGCGCTTAAAGAAAATGAGCCAAAAAGCGAGATGGCTGGATTTTTGCAGCTTGATATGAAATTTGCTTGTGATCCAAAAGAGGCGACGCTTTCATATATGGATGATGAGGCCCCAAAGACGCTAAATGAAATTTATGCAGACACAAAAAACAAAAATATCTTGATAAAACAAGAAATTTTGCTCACCAACCCATTTGCCAGCGATGTTAAAAATTTAAAGCTTGCTATCTATCCGACCAGATATCAAAAAGCGCTTGCTCCAAGCAAGTTTTACCCTTGGTACGAGGAGAGCGAGGCGGAGGCTGATGGATATGGTGCTTCAAAAAATATGCTAAGGGCTGCAAAAGTCACCGCTGAGGTCGCTGATATGCGTGTGCAAAGAGATGAGAATGAATTTGCCAAAATTTGGAAGATAGATGGGCTAAATTTAGCAAAAGGTGAGAGCAAATATATAACTTATGACACACAAAAAATGGATGCAAATTTTAGTGTTTTTGCTGATTTTTACGGCTCGCTAAAGGCATATAATGTGGCTAGTTTTAAGCTAAATGACGATCTAACTCCAGCTAAAACGCAGTTTTATGTTAATGGTGTGAGTGTTGGTAGTCCTAGCGAGTTTGAGATAAAAGCTAAAGATGAGGCCTCTCAGCTCTTTTTAGGACAAAACGAGCTAATCGAGCTTAAAAAAGAGCGCTTAAATAAATTTAAAAAGAGCTCGCTTCTTGGCAAAGAGCGCATAAGCGAAGAGGGCTATGAGATAAGTGTCAAAAATAACTCAAGTAAGAGTGTTGATGTCACTTTGGTGGAGCGCGTGCCAGTATCTGCTGATGAGGCGGTAAAGGTCGAGATAAAGGGCTTTGATAAAAAAGATATCAGCAAAGATGGCAAGGTGGAGCTTAAATTTAGCCTTGCACCAAAAGAGGAATTTAAAAAAGAGTACTCTTACAAGATCACAAAGCCAAAAATTTAGAGCAAATTTGCTCTAAATTTAGCCATTTATAAAGGCGCTTGCGATATCTAAAACGTATCTTGTTGGATAAAAGATAGTATCTTTTAAAGGCGAGATGAGGATGATGATAAGGATGACAAAGCCATATCGCGAGATGCCCTCTAGCTTTTCAGCCAGTGCGTGAAAGCCAAAATTTCTAAGCGCATACTCGAGCGCGTGAAAGCCATCAAGTGGCGGGATCGGATAGAGATTAAAGATGGCTAACATCAAATTTAAAAGCGCAAGCGTAAATAAAAACTGAAGTAAAATTTCAAAGGTTTCTATATTTAATAAAGCCTTTAGCACAAATAGCGACAAGATGCCTAAGATGACGTTGTAGCAGATGCCAGCTAGACTTACGTAGATAGCTGCCTTGTAGCCGCCATTTCGCACTACTGTGTAGGTATTTACAGGCACTGGTTTTGCCCAGCCAAACATCATACCAGTGCTTAGATAAAGCACCAAAGGAACTATTATGGTGCCCACTGGGTCGATATGTTTTATAGGATTTATGCTAAGCCTACCAAGATTTTTTGCAGTGTTATCGCCAAATTTATATGCAACATAGCCGTGAGCTATTTCGTGGCCTACAATGGCGATGACAAGTGCTATTACAATGCTAGCTATTCTAACCGGATCTATATTAGTGAAGTCCATCTACTTCACCTTCTTTTAGAGCTTTGTTTGTAAAAAATTCATCATTTTCTATCGTATCTACAAAGCGTCCGATACGCTCCCAGCGCACATTGTAGTTCTTGTCCCAGCTAAAATATATAAACCAAGGCTGACCGACTATATCTTTATATGACACACTTCCCCAAAAACGGCTATCATTTGAGTGATCGCGGTTGTCGCCTATCATGAAGTACTCATCCTTTGGCACTTTGACGTAAAATGCGTTAAAGTTAAAATTTGGATTTTGAGGAAGTGAGCTAATGGGCACTGGCTTCATAAAAACACTATCTTTATTTGTATTTAGCATGAAAATCATCTGCTCAAATAAATTTACATTTTCATCGTAGTGGATGCCGCTAAATCTATATGGCTCTTTTATGAAAAGCTTACCATCAAGCTCGGTTATATCGCTATATGAGTAGCCAAATTTGCTCTCTTTACCATTTAAATTTTCACGGCAGTTTGCCTTTATAAAATCATCTCCCTCTTTTGGACGCAAATACAAGGCTTTTTCGGTAAATACTATCTCATCTTCGCTTGTGGCAAAGCAGCGTTTTACAAAGTGGGTCTTTTCATCTTTTGGATAACGAAAGACAACTATATCGCCTCTTGCCGGACCATCGCCTGTGATAAGATGCCCATTGTCATTTAGCTCGGGTAAAATTTTTACTTCAAGCCATGGAATTCTTGGTGTTGGTATACCATAAACAAATTTTTTGGCGAATAAAAAATCACCAACCAAAAGTGTATTTTTCATTGATCCTGAAGGGATAACAAAGGCCTGAGCTACAAAAAAAATGACTAGTAAAACAATGATAATAGTGCCAGTCCAGCTCGAGCAAAAGTCATAAAATTTAGTAAAAAATTTTTTCATTATTGCGCTCTTTTGTGGCTAGCTATCTTTGCTTGGGCTGCAAGGATTGTATTATTTAAAAGCATCGCAATAGTCATCGGACCCACGCCTCCTGGAACTGGTGTGATGTATGAGCATTTTGGTGCGACTTTCTCAAAATCCACATCGCCTACAAGCCTGCCATCATCAAGTCTGTTTATGCCCACATCAACGACCACTGCGCCATCTTTTACCATATCAGCCTTTAAGAAAAATGGCTTGCCAATGGCTGCGACTATAAGGTCAGCGTTTTTACAAATTTCTTTTAAATTTTTAGTCTTGCTGTGAGTCACGGTAACGGTTGCCGAGGCGTTTAAAAGCAAATTTGCCATAGGCTTGCCAACAATGTTGCTTCTACCGATCACCACCGCGTTTAGTCCAGCCACATCAATGCCATACTCTTTTAAAATTTCCATCACGCCAAGCGGTGTGCAAGGCACAAAGCCATCAAGGCCGCTAACAAGTTTGCCAACATTTACAGCATGAAAGCCATCTACGTCTTTTGTTGGATCGATCATTGCCAAAACGGTGTTTGTATCTATATGTTTTGGAAGTGGTAGCTGCACTAAGATACCGTGGATGCTATCGTCTAAATTTAGCACATTTATAAGTGCTAGAAGCTCTGCTTGGGTTGTATTTTCACCTAGGCGGTGAGCTACGCTTTTTATGCCGTATTCATTGCAGGCTTTTTCTTTGGCTCTAACGTATGTTTGAGATGCTTTATCTTCGCCCACTAGGATAACAGCCAATGTAGGCTCTACGCCAAATTTTTTTAGTTCTTCAGCTCTTACTTTTACGCTTTCTTTGACCTTTAAAGATACGGCTTTGCCGTCTAAAATTTTCATATTGGATCCTTATTTAAAAGCTTTTTTAATCACAAGGGTGGTATCATACCTAAAATTAAATTAAATTTTTAAAAGAGAGGTTTATGCGGTCTATTTTTTTGTTTTTGCTTTTTTGTGTGGCGATTTTTGGTGCTGATTTTATCACAAAGACCGAGTACGCCAAGATGCTCTACCTAAATCCACGCGGCATAGGATGTGACAAATGCCACGGCACAAAGGGCGAGGGCAGTCTAATCTCTAAATACAAACACTTTGATAAAAAGGCAAACAAAACGGTTGACGATGAGCTTAGAGCACCAAAGATAAATGATATAGATTTTGAAAGCTTTAAAGCCGCTTTAACTAAGCCAAAAGGTGTCATGCCAAGCTACTTTTTGACAGACGAGGAGACTACGATTCTTTATGAATACATTACGAATAAGATAAATACTCCTTCAAAAGCAGTAAAAGCGCAAAATTTAAGCAAGCCAGTTTCCACTGATACGACGCAAAAACAGCTAGAGCAATCTTCCAAAGCCGCCCCTGCTACAAAACCAGCAGAGTTGGCTAAAACTACCCCAGTAAAACCAGCTGAGTCAGCAAAAACCGTCACTACACAAGCACCAAAGTCAGCAGCAAAACCAGCTGTAAACCCAAAAGATAATCAAAAAACAAATTTAAAAACACAAAATCAAAAGGATAAAAAATGACAAATAAAGAGGCATTTAGCGAAGCCAAAAAATATATCCCAGGTGGTGTAAATTCACCAGTGCGCGCATTTGGTAGTGTTGGTGGTGAGCCTGTGATGATAGATCATGCAAAGGGCGCTTATCTATACGATGTCGAGGGTAAAAAATACCTTGACTTTATCCAAAGCTGGGGTCCGCTCATATTTGGCCACTGTGACAAAGATATCGAAGAAGCTATCATCTCTGCTGTAAAACAAGGCGTATCTTATGGCGCTCCGTCTCCAAAAGAGACAGCTCTAGCAAAGCTAATATGTGATGAGTTTAAACAAATAGATAAAATTCGCTTCGTAAGCTCTGGCACAGAGGCCACTATGAGCGCTATCAGAGTGGCTAGGGGATATGCTAAAAAAGATGGACTAATAAAATTTGAAGGCTGCTATCACGGACACAGCGATGCACTTCTTATAAAAGCAGGAAGTGGCGCTACGACATACGGCAACGCTTCAAGCAGCGGCGTGCCACAAGATGTTGTGAAAAACACTTATCTAGCAGTTTATAACGATATCCAGAGTGTAAAAGCCATCTTTGAAAATAATAAAGACAAAATCGGCGTCGTCATAATTGAGCCAATCGCAGGAAATATGGGGCTTGTACCAGCTGATAAGAAATTTTTAGAGGAGCTTAGAGCGCTTTGCGATAAATTTGGCGCTGTGCTTATTCTTGATGAGGTTATGAGCGGTTTTAGAGCTTCTCGCCTTGGCTCATATCCATTTCACGAGGTGGACGCTGATCTCATCACATTTGGCAAGGTTATAGGCGGAGGCATGAACGTCGCTGCATTTGGTGGCAAGGCCGAGATAATGGACTGCCTAAGCCCAGAGGGCGCTGTCTATCAAGCAGGCACGCTAAGTGGCAATCCAGTGGCGATGAGCGCTGGTATAGCGGCTATTTCTAAGATAAATAGCGACGTAAATTTATACACTAGACTTGAAAAACTAGCTAAAAAACTAATGGAGGGCTTCAAAGAGGCAGCAAAAAGCGCTGGCATCACCATCCAAACTGATGTTCGTGGCTCTATGTTTGGCTACTTTTTTACAGATCATGCCGTAAAAAACTACGACGATGCGCTAAAGAGCGACACAAAGCTCTTTGCTAAATTTCACCAAGCGATGCTTAGACGCGGAATTTATCTAGCACCTAGCCAGTTTGAGACGGGATTTGTCTGCGATGCGATGAGTGAAGCGGATATCGATCTAGCGGTAAATGCAGCTAAAGAGGCATTTTTGGAGATAAAAGCTTAATGACAAAATTTAAGATAAAAGATATCGTAGCAGGGGCTGAGCAGCTAAGCCTTGGCGTTTCAATCGTAGTTGCGATCTTGCTTGGCACTGGGCTAGGATATCTTGTAAAAAAGGCTACAAATTTCACGCCAGCACTTTGGATAGGCTTTGCTATTGGCATCGCAGCTGCTATTTTAAACGTCTATAAAGCTTACAAAGCACAGATAAAAAGCTTAGATGAGCTAAAAGATGAAAGCAGATACAAAGGCCACACAAAAGACGATGATGAGGACGATTAGTAGGCTTTTGATTTGCTATTTTGCGCTTTGGCTGGCTCTTAGCGTGGTTGGCAAATTTATATCAAATCAATTTTTCATAAGCTCACAAATTTCATTTTTTGCTTCACTTATCATCTTAACAGCTAGTTTTTTTGCCTATAAAAACCGCATAAATTCTCGGCTAGAAAATGCAAGAGATGAAATTTTAGCCAATATAGAAGAAGAGGATGAAGAGGACGAAGAAATTTTGTCCCAAAATGAGGTAAAAGAGCTTAGCTTAAAAGACGAAAAAGCAAGGCTAAAAAAGCAAAAATTTTCATTTAAAGATAAGAGTTTTTTAGCAGCCTTTATGCCTTACCGCTTGGTGGCTTATGCGATACTTTTTTTTGGATTTATATTTTTAAAAAATGAAAATTTACTAAACGTGCCTGGCTTTTTAGTGGGGCTTGCTCCGATGCCTATTGGTGCTTTTGTCTTTGGGCTTATGGAGAATAAATTTAATACCGCAAAGGATACTGATGGCAAGTAGCTTTAGGATTATCCGCTCGATGGGGCCACTATTTTTAGGTATGAGCTTGCTTTTTATCGGAAATGGCCTAGTTATCGCATCTTGTAGTGCACTTCTTAAGCAAAACGGAGTGGGTGAGCTAGAGATTGGATTAATCAATACAGGCTTTTTTGTGGGTGCGTTAATTAGCACTATTACAGCTCACAGAGTCATCTCAACTACTGGTCACATAAGAGCCTTTGCCATCTTTTCAGCCATTTTTGCAGTCTCAGCTATGCTTCATGCGGTAAATCAAAATTTAGTATTCTGGGCGATCTTGCGTGCATTTTTGGGATATTGCTACTACGCGCTTTTGATGGTTATAGAAAGCTGGCTAAATGCAAAAATTCCAAATAAAATAAGATCTCGCGTGATAGCCTTTTATGAAGGCGTTTTTTACACAAGTTTTGGACTTGGCATTTTGATCTTGGCGCTTAATCTTAATACCTTTGAAATTTTCATAATAAGTGCAGCTTTTATCATGCTCTCAAGCATTCCATTAAATTTGATCCGTATAAATCAGCCTCAAATCCCAGAGCGTCAGCCCATAAATATCCCAAAAATTTTTGGTATCGTTCCGCTCGCTCTTGTTGGCGCGCTCATTGCAGGCTTAGCAATAAACGGCTTTTTTTCGATGGCAAGCCTTTTTGTTTTGCTTCAAGGATACGGCACAAAAGAGGCGTCATTTTTTATGACGGTTGCGATGATCGGAGGCTTTTTAGCTCAAGTTTTTATCGGTAGTTTCTCTGATAGATATGGCAGAAGGCCAGCTATTTTGCTTTGTAGTAGCGTGGCTTTAATAAGTGCGGTTTTGTTTTTGCTAAATGGCAAAAATTTGACGATTGAATATCTGCTTTCATTCTTTTTTGGAGCTGGAATTTTTTGCACATATGGACTTTCTCTGGCTAGGGCAAATGATGAGATCACAGACAAGACAAAGAGTGTGCAAGTCGCACGTGCTTTGCTATTTAGCTACTCTTTGGCTTCGCTTTTTTCGCCGCTTCTTATGAGCTATGCGATGAAAATTTTTGGAGCATTTGGCTTTATCTATGTTTATTTGGTACTTTTTGCTGGACTTATTTTATTTGCACTAACGCAAAAGACAATACCACAGCATATGAGAAAAGAGTACAACGACAGGCTCGTTGCAAGGACGGCTGGCATAGCTACTATTGAGCAAAATGGAAATTTTGCCGATAGAAAAAATAAAAAGTAAAAAATGAACGTAGGAAATTCTTTGAATATATCAAATACTTCGGTTCAAACTGGACAAAATACTACTCAAAATGTGCCAGTTCGTAAAAATGAAGGCTCGCTTTTTAAAAATCAGCCAAGCGTACAAACGCCTAGTGAGCAGAGCATTTCAGAGACACTTGATAATGTTGGAAAACTCGTTGCAAGAGTGCTTGATGATCTAAAAAGTGCTTCAAGTCTTAGCAAGGCTGAACAAATTTTATCTCAGGCAAAAGATACAAAAATCGCTCCAAATTTAGCCAGCGAGCTATCAGACCTTGCAAAAAGCTTAGAAGTAGAAGCAACGCAAAATGAAAGCCCTGAGATAAAGAGCCTTGCACTAAAGCTAAAAGAATTTCTAAAACCAATAGCCGATCTAAAAGCTGGCTCACTAAATGATCAGATCAAAAACTCAGGCGTAATGCTTGAAGCAAATTTAAAAGATGCACTTAGTCCAGAGAAGCTTCCAAGCTCGGTTCAGAAGCTACTAAGCGATATAAAAAATCTCTCAAGCGGGAATTTGCTAAATCAAATTTTAACCCTAAATGATGAAAAATTAGACAATCAAAACTCTTTTTCAAAGCTTGCTTCTATACTTGAAAAAGCGAGTAGCAATGCAAAAAACATCCTTGATAACTCAAATATAAAAACCCTTTTAAAAGATGTTGATAAGCTTGATAGTGTGGTTAAATTTTTAGATAAAAATTTTTCAAAAGATCAAAATGGCGAGCTAGTAAAAAATCAAATAGGCAAAATGCAAAATTTCATCTCAAATTTAAGCGAGAAAGTCGCAAGCCTAGCAAATGAAAAGCTAAATCAAAATTTTGGTTTTAGCCAAAATCACAAAGAGCTAAAAACTATCCTTGATAGCATAAAAAACGATCTAAAAACGCTAAATAATATAGGCGATGAAGCAGGGCTTGTAAAAGCGTTTAATGAGATGAGCGATGTTTCAAAGGATGGCAGCTTGCAAGATAAGCTTCAAAGTGCGGCGAGACGTCTTGCTCATAGCCTAAGTCTTGCTGATGCTAAGGCAAGTTTGGCTAAAAATGAGCTAAGTGAGAGTAAGGCACTTTTAAAACAACTAAATCTCGCCACAAACGATATAAATAACATTACGACTAAAAATAGTGGCGAAATTTCAAAAGTGCTAAGCCAAGATATAAAAAGCACGCTTTTAAATATCAGTGAAAAGAGTCAAAACCCGCAAAGCGTAAATGCCGCAAATAAGATGATTTCACAGATCGAGATGCATCAAATGATATCAAGCCTTCAAGGCGGGATTCAAACTTATATGCCTTATATTTGGGATGGCGTTGAGGGTGGAAATATCGCATTTAAGCAAGGCAAAAAGGATAAATTTTACGCTCAGATCGATCTAACTTTTAAGAAATTTGGACAGATAAATGTGATGGTTGGACTTATTGATAAAAGATACATCGATCTTTCGGTAGCTACGCAAACAAATGAGTTTAAGGAGCTAATCCTCTCAAACTCTAGCGAATTAAAACAAGCAATATCAAAGCTTGGACTTATAGTTTCAAACTTTAATATCAAAACTTTGTCAAAAGTGAAGCTAAATGATAGATTTAAAAAATTTGGTGGCCTTGATGTGGGCTTTGATAAGAAAATTTAATGCAAGTAAATAAGAAAAAAGCAGTAGCTCTTGGCTACAACAGATCTAAAGATAATGCTCCAAGAGTGCTGGCTAGTGGCGCTGGAGAGATAGCAAATAGAATAATTGATCTTGCAAAAGAGCATGATATACCGATCAAAGAGGATCCTGATCTTATTGAAATTTTAAGCAAGGTTGAAGTTGATCAAGAAATTCCACCAAATTTATATAAAGCTGTTGCTGAAATTTTTAGCTTTTTATATAAGATTACAAAGAAATAATCTATGAATTTGCTTAAAAATTAGCAAGGCATATAAAGAGTGGCAGGGATATTGACGATATACAAAAAGTGGCGTAAGCTAAATATTAAATTAAAATTTTAAAGGCTATTTGTGGCACAAAAATTAATATTAATAGGGGCATCTACTGGCGGGCCTGGACATTTAAAAAAGTTATTAAAAAACGTAAAACTAAATGGAGCTATCATTGTGATAGCCCAGCACATGAATAAAATGTTTATAAATTCTTTTGCTATGCAAATCGGAAAAGAGTGCGGCTTGGATGTTGAAATTTTAAATGAGAGGAAAATTTTAAAAGAAAATACCGTATATGTCTGTGAACAAAATGTAGTGGTGTCGCCAAATTTACCAATCAGTGCAAAGCCAAATACAGAAGAAAAGACTATATATACGCCAAATGTTGATGTGTTGTTTAAATCTGGAGTTGGAATTTGTAAGAGCGCAAATGTCTTAGCTATCTTGCTAACTGGCATCGGAGATGATGGTGCATCTGGGCTTGATAAGCTTTATAAGGCTGGAGCAAAATGTATAGCTGAAAATGAAGAGAGCGCGATAGTTTATGGTATGCCAAAACGTGCAAAAGAGCTAAATCAAAGCTTAAAATCATTAAATCTAACTATGATAAAAAAAGAGCTGGAGGATTTTTTAAATGCTATTAACTAATGACGCAAAAGATACAAAAACAATGCAAACAAATACTTCACAAGATATGGATAGTTTTAATGAATTTATGAATGTTATCAAAACTCTTTGCGGAGTTGATCTGGAGCCAAAAAGAGATATCACATTGCAGCGAATTACCATTTTTATTAGAGATCGCCAGATAAAAAGCTTTAAAGATCTTGTTTCGATGATAAGATATAACTCAAGCTTGCGACAAGACATTTTAAATCTAGTAACTGTAAATGAGACTTATTTTTATAGAGAGTTGCCTCAACTTAAAGATGTGATATATTATGCAAAGGAGCTTGGAGGAGCTAGAATTTTGTGTGCTCCTTGCTCTACTGGAGATGAGTCATATTCTCTTGCAATGCTTGCTTATGAGATGGGATTTAAACAGCATGAAATTTCAATCGTAGGTATAGACATAAACTCAGAAGCCATAGCAAGCTGTCAAAATGGTATTTTTTGTGAGAGGAGCTTGCATAGGTTAAGCGATTTTCAAAAAGAGAGATTTTTTACAAAAGTCGATGATAAATTTAAGATAAAAAAAGAAAACTTACCAAGGTGTGAGTTTAAAATTTTAAATGTTTTTGATGATGCTATTTTTAATCTAGGAAAATTTGATATCGTGCTTTCAAGAAATATGATGATCTATTTTGATGATGATTTTAGATTAAAATGTGTTGAGAGGCTTCATAAATTGCTTAAGCCAGATGGTAGGCTTTATGCTGGGCACGCCGATCTTGTGCCTTACACTCCAGCTTATGAAAAACGCTTTTCAAATGGAACTACCTACTATTTGAAAAAATAAAAATTTACCAAGTCGCCTTTTAACTTAGGCGACTTAATTTAAAAACAATCACCTTATTTTGTAGCTTTTTAATACTATGTGATAGTGAAAAGCTCCTATAAAAAAGAGGCTTCCCATAAAACTTGCAATCATCTCAACGCTAAGTCCAATATCATAAAGCAGACCAATGATAAATGAAATGAGAGCACTAAAGCCAAGAAAAACCATATCGTTATATGCAATCACTCGGCCATAAAATTCTTTTTTACAGTTTTGCTGAAGCATCGTATAGGTGTAGCTCCAAAGACTTGATGTGCAAAATCCAGCAAAGATAATGCCAATAAGCGATAGATAAAAATTCCAAAGCGATAAAGCCCAAATAATGATACCAAGGCCTTGACCGATATATACGAAAATAAGCGTGTTTTTATTTATAAATTTACTAAGTATGGCTGGAGCAAACATAAGCGAAATGGACCTTGAGGTATTTAATAATCCTATAATTAGCGATGTCGAGAGCAAATTTGCATATTTGTAATCAGCTAAAAGTGCGATCAATGCATCATAAGCAGTAATGCCAACAAATGCGTGCAAAAATATAAGATGCACGATAAGCCTGTTTTCTTTTAAATACACAAGGCCATTTTTTAGCATTTTTAGTGGTTTTTCTATAAATTCTGGCTTTAGGCTTTGTAAATTTAAAAAATATAAAAATCCAAAGCTAAGAATGTATAGTATGCCATCAAGCAAAAAGGCGCTTTTAATGCCAAAAAAGTGTATGTAAACTCCAGCAAGCCCCATGCCAGCAGTGTATGAGACCGCCCAGATGATAGAGTGGATCTCGTTTGCGAGTTTGAGATTTTCTTTGCTTAAAATTTTTGGCAGCACGCTCATCTCTACTTGAAAATACATTCCTCCAGTGCCATTTCTAACAAAAATGATAAGTAAAAGTAGCCATAAAAAATCAAGTGAGTCTATAAAAAGAAGCATGAAAACGCTTATCGTCTCAACCGCCATCATGATGACAAGCATCGGTTTTGGGCTAAATTTATCAACTAAAATTCCACTAAACGGAGCTATGACAACACCTGGGATAAATGCCATCGCTGCACTTAGAGTAATCGCCCAAACAGGAGCGTCAAGCTTGATAAGAAGTGTAAAAATACCTGTGTGCGAAAACCATACGCCAAAATAGCATATAAGCTGAATGATGCTTAAGAGGCGAAAATTTTTCTCTTCTTTTAAAAGTTTAAGATATTCTTTCAACTTATTGATTCCACATTAGCGTTATTTGCTCTATCTTTGTTTCATCTGGTATATCGTTTAGGCTTGTTATCTCTTTGGCAAGTGGATTTTTTAGTGTGATTAACATATCGTGGCTATCTATTTTTAGATAGATATTGTTTTTGTCACTACTAAATTTAGAGATAACGAGAGAATTTTTTATATCTTTGAAATTTGATTTAAGGCTGATATTTTCTGGAGTTTTAAACTCGTTTGAGTAAATCTCAATGCTTGTGATAATGCCATTTAGCAAGGTGTATTCAAAAATTCTTTCATTTTTGTTTGTTACGATGTAACTGCTTTCTTTTTTTGTGTTATCCCGTTTTATGTTTTTTGAGCCATAAATTTTTATCACATCTCTATTTGCTGATTCGTTTGTCAGCTCTGCAAAAAAGCCTTTGCCAAAGAGATTTTTTTGATCTTTATCTTTTTTATATCGTCCGCTTATGTGAGCATTTTTACAAATTTTGTCATTTGCTACTAGAAAAATTGCATTATTTATTCTGTGTATGCTTAGAGCAATGCCTTTTTCATCTAAAAGGTAAAAAATTCCTTTGTCGTAAAGTAGCTCAGAGCTAAACTCGCAAAGTGGCGAGCCATTTTTTAATGATGAATAAAAGCTTATTTTTGCACCATTTTTACTTGGTACGATTACGATATCTAAAAAACTATCTTTGTTTTTAAATTTATAAAATTTAGCAAAAAAACTATCTTTGTAAGCTTTATTTACCGGCTCGAAATTATAAATTTGAGCTAGCACGCCAACTCGCTTATTTTTCTTGTCATCAAGTTGAAGAAGTGAGTTTTTATTTGGCGCAAAGTAGCTAAGATTGCCATTTTCATCTTTTAAAATGATAGCACTATCATCAACATCAAATGTGCCATTTTTTTCAACCAAGCTTACTTCTTTATCCATAGTAAGCATTGTTTTTGTGTAGGTTTTATCTTTATTTAGCGTAATGATAGTTTTTATGCCTTCGCAGTTTGGGCAAGGCAAAATAGTGTGAAAACTACTATAAATTGAGTTTGGAAGTATTAGCTTTTCTGGCTTTTTGGGTGTATTTGCCTGAACTAGCGGTTTGTCTTCTTTTGTTGCATTTTGTGTGCTTTGTTTTGGCTCTAAATTTTCATTTTTTGCGCAGCCAAGGATGAAAAATGAGATAAGTATGGCAAAAAGATATTTCATTTGCAACTCCTTAAAAATTGCAAAATTATATCATTTTGCCTTTAAAATTTATTTTACGCGTTTAAAGATGTATTTATCTTTTAGCTCGCCAGTGACCTCTTTTTGATCCATATCTAGCATTTTTAGGTTCTCGCCTTCTATCTTATAAAAGCTCTTTTCTTTATACTCATCAATCGTTGTTATCACGCCATTTTCGATTGAGTATTTGCCTTTACTAACGGCTTTGTAGTTGTCTTTTGACTTATAGTCCATCACGCTTTCAAATGTACCATCTTTTTTTAATGTTAAGCGTGAATCAATACCCATGCAACTAGCGCAAGGTAAAAATGCTTTATAAGTACCCTCGATGCTGTTAATTGGAGCTTCGCAGCTACTTTTTACTTCACATTTGCCTTGTGGGACGTTTGTGTTTTGGCTAGATGAGGCACAACCTGCCAAAAGTAGAGCCGCACTTAGTGCAAATATAAAATTTTTCATGCTAATCCTTTTTGAAAATAAAATTTAAAATGTATTATAATACTTAAGAAAATAACAAATTATAAATTAAAGGAGTAAAAATGCAAATCGAAGCATTTGGCGTTTTAGTCGTAGTTCTGGTTATCTTTGCGTTCTTGTTTTTAAAGGCTGGTATCAAGATCGTCTCACAAGCTGATAATCTACTCATCGAGCGACTTGGTAAATTTCACAAAGTGCTTGACGGTGGATTTCACATAATTATCCCATTTGTAGATCAAATAAGAGCGATAATCACCGTAAAAGAACAGCTTGTAGACATCACAAAACAGCAAGTCATCACAAAAGATAACGTAAACATAAGCGTCGATGGCATCGTCTTTTTAAAGGTATTTGATGCAAAAATGGCTGTTTATAACGTAGATAACTATAAGCGCGCCATAGCAAATTTAGCCATGACAACACTTCGTGGCGAAATAGGCGCGATGAATCTTGACGACACGCTAAGCTCACGTGACCGCCTAAATGCCGCACTTCAAGTGGCTCTTGGCGATGCAGCTGGCAACTGGGGCGTAAAGATCATGAGGGTTGAAATTTCTGAAATTTCTGTCCCGCTTGGCATCGAAGAGGCGATGAATATGCAGATGAAAGCTGAGCGTGAAAAGCGCGCGATCGAACTAAAGGCCTTGGCTGAAAAAGAGGCACTAATACGCAACGCAGAGGCGCTAAAGCAAGAAAAAGTGCTTCAAGCAGAGGCGATAGAGCGTATGGCTGATGCGAAAAAATATGAGCAAATCGCCATCGCAACGGCTCAAAAAGAGGCTATGGATATGATAAATGATAGCATGAGCAAAAACGCAAATGCGGCTGAATTTTTGCTTGCTCGTGACAGGGTTGGGGCATTTAGCGAGCTAGCTAAGAATAGCTCAAAAGATAAAATTTTAGTCCCTTACGAGGCGACTGAGCTAATTGGCTCGCTTAGCGTTTTAAAGAATTTCTTAGCTAAGGATAAGGCGTGATCAGCCCTTATATAATGATAGCTATTGGTGCACTCTTATGCGCACTTGAATTTACGCTTTTTTCATTTTATTTGCTATTTTTCGGACTGGCTTTTATTGTTGTTGGAGTAGTAAATTTTGGAGTTGCCTTTGAGTGGCCATATCAAATTTTAGGCGTCTCAGCACTTGCGCTTATCTTGCTTGTGCTTTTAAAAGCACCGCTAAAGAGCAAATTTATGTCTAGAAAAGAGAGCTTTAATGAGGAATTTTTAGACGAGGCCGGCGTTGGCGAGATCAGAGAAAATATGGTCTATTTTAAGGGTACGCTTTGGAAATATGACGGAAATTTAGCTAACGGAGAGAAGGTGCGAGTTCTTGGCACCAAAGGCGACAAGGTGATAGTTGGGTAAAAGTGCCAGTTGGCACTTTTATTAATGTTTATGCATCATTTGGTGGTCATGTGCATGGCCGCCATTTTGCATGTCGCCGTGGTGTTCGCAACTTCCCTTATCTTTTGTCGCCATGTTTTGGTGGTGAGGGCAGCCACATTCTGCGTGTCCAGCTTCGTTTGGCTTTGGCTCATTTTTGGCACAACCAACTAAAAATAGGCCTACAACTGCGGCTAAAACTATCTTTTTCATATTTACTCCTTCAAAAAGTTTCCTATTTTATCTTTTAAAAATTAAAATTTGGTAACTACATGATTTATCAGATTTAAAAGCATTTTTAGCTAAACTCTCGCCCAAAAATAAGCAAAATAAAAGGTTAAATTTGAAAAGACTTAGTGTAAATGAGGCCATCGATCTTACAGAAAATGCACCGCTTTACGAGCTTGGCAAGATGGCACTAGCTAGAAAAAAAGAGCTTCATCCAGAGGGCATTACGACCTTCATCGTAGATCGCAACATCAACTATACAAATGTCTGCTGGGTGGATTGTAAATTTTGCGCATTTTACCGCCATGCAAAAGAGGAAGACGCTTATGTGCTAAGTTTTGAAGAGATCGGCAAGAAGATCGAGGAGCTAATCGCCATTGGTGGCACTCAAATTTTATTTCAAGGCGGCGTTCATCCAAAGCTAAAAATCGAGTGGTACGAGGAGCTTGTAAGCTACATCAGCAAACACTATCCAAGCATCACAATACATGGCTTTTCGGCAGTTGAGATCGACTACATCGCAAGAATTTCAAAAATTTCTACAAAAGAGGTCTTAAGACGCCTAAACGAAAAGGGCCTATACTCGATGCCAGGCGCTGGAGCAGAAATTTTAAGCGACCGAGTGCGTGACATCATTGCGCCAAAAAAATGTGACACTGCAGACTGGCTTCGCATACACAAAGAGGCACACGAGCTTGGCATGAAAACGACTGCCACGATGATGTTTGGTACGGTTGAGAGCACTCGTGAGATCGTGGAGCACTGGGAGCACATCAGAAATTTACAAGATGAGACGGCTGGATTTAGGGCATTTATACTTTGGAGCTTTCAAGGGCTAAATACAAAGCTCATGCAAGAATTTCCAGAGATCAAAAAGCAAAGCTCAAACGTCTATCTAAGGCTTCTTGCCGTTTCAAGGCTCTTTTTGGATAACTTTAAAAATATCCAAAGCAGCTGGGTCACACAGGGCAGCTACGTTGGTCAGCTCGCACTTCTTTTTGGCGCAAACGACCTTGGTAGCACAATGATGGAAGAAAACGTCGTAAAAGCCGCAGGAGCGAGCTTTAGGATGAATCAAGATCAGATGATCGAGCTTATAAAAGATGTCGGAGAAATTCCAGCTAAGCGCAACACAAACTATGATATTTTGGAGAAATTTTAGATGAAAATTTTAGATATCAATGTAAAAAATGTAAAAATCCCAGTCGTTTTTGAAAGCTCAAAAGCGATGCCAGTAGTGAGCCTCAGACTTGTTTTCAAAGCAGCTGGTAGCTCTCAAAATGGCAAGCTCGCAGGCCTTGCAAGACTAAGCACAAATTTACTAAACGAAGGCGATATGAAGCTAGGCTCAGCTAAATTCGCTAAAGAGCTTGAAGTAAGAGCGATCAGCCTAAATGCAAGCTGTGGCTTTGAGACATTTTGCATCGATCTAAACTGCCTAAAAGAGCACTTTGCCTTTGCATGCGGTAAGCTAAAAGAGCTTATAAGCGCTCCAAATTTAACAGAAGAAATTCTAAATAGGTGTAAAACTGTCACACTTGGCGAGATCGCAGCAAATGAAAACGACTTTGACTACGTGGCAAGGCAGGGGCTTTTTGAGCTTTTATACCCAAAAAGCGTGCTTGCTCAGCCAAGTATCGGCACTAAAAAGAGCATAAAAGCTATCACGCTTGAAGATGTGAGGAAATTTTTAAACGAGCATTTAGACCTTTCAAATTTGCTTTGCGTGCTAGGTGGCGACATCAACGAGAAGCAGGCAAAAGAGCTTGCTAGCGTTCTAGAGATCCTAAAGCCTGGCAAGGTGCGAAAACTAGAGCGCTTTATCCCAAGTGATAAGTGCGAAAACAGTGAGATTATCAGACAAAGCGAGCAGGCCTACATCTACTTTGGCGCGCCATTTAACGTAAGACCTGAGGAGAAATACAAGGCCGCAGTGGCGACATTTATCTTGGGTGAGGGTGGCTTTGGCTCGAGGCTCATGGAGGAGATCCGCGTGAAAAGAGGGCTTGCATATAGCGCCTACGCTAGAAATTTGCTAAATCTCTCTTACAGCCAGCTATACGGCTACATGCAGACAAAAAATGAAAAAAAAGATGAGGCTATCGCTGTTATAAAAGAGGAAATTTTAAAATTTAGTAAAAAAGGCGTTAGCAATGCCGAGCTTGAGCAGGCAAAGAAATTCTTACTTGGTTCGTTACCTCTTAGGCTAGAGACGCTATTTAAACGCCTTGATATCGCACAAAGCGAGTTTTATGAGCACGGCGAGCTTGGGGCATTTTTGAAGGATCTGGATAAAATTTCAGCCCTTTCGCTAAGCGAGCTAAACAGCTTCATAAAAGCCCACGCAGAGATCAATCAGCTAAGTTTTTGCGTTTTAAAAAATGAAATTTGAAGCAAGCGACAGGACAAAACTTCTAAAAATAGGCGTGCTTAGCCTACTTGACCTTGCTCTAGTGTTGCCAAAGGGCTTTGAGGATACGACGATCGCTAAGAGCCCAAGAGAGGGGCAGGTCTGCATAAATGTAAAGATCACCTCGCTCGCCTCGCGCCCTAGCATGCTAACGGCGCTTGCCTTTTGCGAGCAGTGGCAAAGTAGCGTAAAGATCGTCATTTTTAACGCAAAGTCCTGGCACTACGGCGCTTTTAAGGTCGGCAAAGAGATGGCGATATATGGGCTTTGCTCCTATGCCTTTGGCTCGTGGCAGATCGTAAATCCAAAAATCACCACAAAAATAGGCCAGATCGTGCCTAAATTTAAGACCGAGTTAAAAGATGATGAAGTCAAAAAACTTGTTTTAAAATATATAAATTTAAAAAATTTATTAGCTGAGGGCTTAAGTGAGCGAGAGGCTAAATTTCTAGCTGATTTGCAGCGGCTAGACGAGCAAAGCGTGCAAATTTTATACCGCCTAAAAAATGACAATGAGGGCGTGCATATTTTAAAATTTGTAGAAATTTTTAACTACATAAAAAAGCTAAGTGCGAAAAAAACCTACTTTAAAAGCCCAAAAATCAAGCTTCTTGATATAAGCTCTTGGCTTAAGAGCTTGCCATTTACGCCGACAAATGACCAGCTAAACGCAGTAAATGACATCAGAGACGACCTTAGTGCTGTGCAGGCAAAAAGGCGCGTCATAATGGGCGATGTGGGAAGCGGCAAGACGCTAGTGATCCTAGCAGCTGCTCTTAGCGTCTATCCGCAAAGTGCCATTTTGATGGCGCCAACAAGCATCTTAAGCGAGCAAATTTATAATGAAGCAAAGAGGCTACTGCCGCCTTTTATGAAGGTCATACTCGTGCGAAGCGGGGAGAAAAAGATAGACTTTAGCGGGGTAAATTTGATCGTTGGCACGCATGCGCTGCTCTTTCACGAGCTGCCAAATTCGCCACTTGTCATGGTCGATGAGCAGCACCGCTTTGGTTCAAATCAGCGCAAAAAGATAGAAGAGCTCGCCTCAAACGAGAATGAGCGGGCAAATTTTGTACAGTTTTCAGCCACGCCGATACCAAGGACGCTAAGCCTCATTCAGTCTGAGATTGTAAATTTTAGCTTTTTAAAGCAGATGCCATTTAAGAAAAATATAACGAGCCAAATTTTAGGCGCTAGCGAGTTTGGCTTTTTGCTCGCTCACATCAAAAAACAGCTTGCGGGCGGCTTTCAAATAGCCATCATCTATCCGCTAGTTGAGAGCAGTGAGAGCTCAAACTACCAAAGCCTAAATGAGGCACATGGTTTTTGGCTAAAGAATTTCAAAAATGTCTTCGTCACGCACGGCAAAGATAAAGAAAAAGAGGAAATTTTAAGGCGATTTAGAGAAGAGGGCGAAATTTTGCTTTCAACCACTGTTGTTGAGGTCGGAATTTCGCTACCAAGGCTAAATACGATAGTGATCGTAGGGGCTGAGCGGCTAGGGCTTGCCACGCTTCATCAGCTGCGTGGTAGAGTAGGGCGAAATGGCGGCGATGGATACTGTTTTTTGTTTACCAAGCTAAAAGAGACGCCTGCTAGGTTAAAAGAATTTTGTGCAACAAATGACGGCTTTAAGGTGGCCGAGCTTGATCTGAAAAACCGCCAAAGCGGTGACATACTAAACGGCTTTGTACAGCATGGAGCGACATTTAACTTCTATGACTACGAGGATGATATCACACAGGATGCAAAGGCTAGAGTGGCGGCGCTTGCTAAAAATAACGCCTAGTTGCTTTCAGTTTAACTTAAATTTTTGATTTTATTTTGTTAGCTTTAAATTTTTAGTAGAGTAAATTTTAATAAAACTATTTTTCTACTCTACGTTCTTTGCATATATTCTCGCATGGTATGCCGTCATGGTCGCGGTCAAAGCCACTGCGTCCACAGTTTCTTAGATAGTGATATGCTTCTTCACAGCTCTTTATCTCTTTGCAGTAGCGTTTAGAGCAATCAAATTTATTAGCCGCATTTGCTATCAATACAAAAAATAAAATCAAAACTAACTTTTTCATTTTTACTCCAAAGGCGGTATGTGTGAAATAACAAAAAAGTACAAAAAGTGCTTTCAAAAGGATAAATTCTTTTGAAAGCAGATAAATTTAAAGCGGATATGTCAAGCAGCACTCTCTTTGGACTTTGTCGATGTAACTGACATTTAGATCGAGTCCATAAAGTTTACTTAAATTTTCACTTTTAATGATCTCGCTGACTGAGCCAAACTCAACATTTCCATCACCTTTTACAAGTGCGACATATCCGCCAAGAAGCACAGCAAAGTCAGGGTTGTGAGTGGTTAGCACGACCGAGTAGCCAAGCTCTTTTAGCCACTTGACGGTGCGTAGGAATTTATACTGGTTGCCAAAGTCAAGCGCGCTCGTTGGCTCGTCAAATATAATCATCTTTGGTTGCGCAGCCATCGCACGAGCGATCATGCACATCTGCTTTTGACCACCGCTCATCTGTGTAATAAAACGCTCTTCAAGATATTCGATCTCAAGCTTTTTAGTATAAATTTTAGCGATCTCCTCGTCCTCTTTACTGGGTCTTGCAAAGATACCAAGGTGTGCTGCACGACCCATCGTGATAAACTCAAGCCCTGTGTAGTCATACTCGGTAACCTCGCTTTGAGCGACATACGCCATGATCTTAGCGCGCTCTTTGTTGCTTAGGCTATCAACGTTTTTGCCATCAAGGAAAATCTCTCCAGAAACTGGCTTTAGCGAGCCGCTTATTAAGCCCAAAGTTGTTGATTTGCCAGCTCCGTTTCGACCAAGTATGGTTAAAATTTCCCCAGCGCCTATCTTTAAATTTACATTTTCTAGTTTGCCAGCTCCATTTGGGTAGCTAAAGTTTAAATTTTTAACTTCAAGCATCACGCAACCTTTTTATTTCGCCACAAGACCCAGACGAAAAATACTGTGCCGATAAAGCCGGTAAGTACGCCAAGAGGCACTTCGCTCACGCTTATGCTACGTGCTAGAGTATCGACAAATAGCAAAAATATCGCACCCATAAATATGCTTGCTGGCATGCTTTTTATGTTATTTGCACCAACTAGCATCCGCGCTAGGTGCGGCATGAGAAGTCCCACCCAAGCGACTATTCCGCTTATGCAGACGCTGCATGCTGTAAGAAGCGTAGCGCAAATGATAACGATAGCACGCTCAAAAGCGACATTTACGCCTAGCCTTGCCGCACTCTCGTCGCCAAGAGATAGCAAATTTATGCGCCAGCTCATGGCTATTAGCAAAATAGCGCAGATGATCATCACTGGGGCTATAAATTTTAAATTTTCGCCATCAAGCTTTGCAAGGCTACCAAGCTGCCAATAAACAATGTCAGGTAGCTTCGTCTCAGGGTCTGCGACATACTTTAAAAAGCCGATCACTGAGCCCATGAGACCACTTACGATGATGCCAGAGAGAACCAGCATAAGTGTGCTAGTGCGTCCCATCATCTTTGGTATGGCTAGCGTGATAGCAACGGCTGCTAGACCAAAGCCAAAAGCAAAAGCCTGTACCCAAAATAACGATAGGTCAAAGATGATCGCGGTGGCAGCTCCTACGCAGGCACCTGCAGAAACACCAAGTAGATCAGGGCTTACTAGCTGGTTCTTAAAGACGCCTTGATAGGCAGCACCGCTCACGCTAAGAGCGGCTCCAACAAGGATGGCTGCGATGATGCGAGGTATGCGCAAATTTTCTATCACATTTGTGATGTTGCTAGCTGCGCCATCGCCAAAGCCAAAGCCGTGAGCAAGCACGCTAAAGACATCGCTAAATGGTATGTAAAATCTACCAATACCAAGGGCTACAAAGGCGCAAACAATGGTGAGCAGGGCTAAAAATATAGCAACTAATGAAAAATTTGCGTTTTTCATATATTATTTGCTGCTGCCATCTGGATTTAGACCTTTTAGCATGTAGCCATACTCGGTGTCGCTAAGCTTGTGGCCTAGGAACTCTTTATAAAACTCTTTTGTTTTTGCTTTCATGTCTAGGTCTTTAAAAAGATCAGGCTGGATAGTTTTTGCCGCCCATAAAATTTGGAGCACACTCTCAGCGCCATATCTATCCCAAGCAAATACACCTTTTGGATTGCCGTAAATTTTGCCGTTTTTCACAGCATTTGAGCCTGAAAATGCAGGGTGCTCTTTGACATTTTTGATCAAAGCGTCTGTGTCATTGCCGCCAACGATGATGATATCAGGGTTTGCGTTGATGATCTCTTCAGCTGTTAGCTCGATCATAGACCCCTCTTTTGTCACTGCGTTTTTGCCGCCAGCTAAATTTATCCAAGTGTTTTGGATAGTGTTTGTGCCATCAACTTTTAATAAATTTGTACCACCAAGAAGGTGAAGTACTTTTGGACGCTTGTCGGCGGAAATTTGTTTTGTTTTGGCTTCTACAAATTTTGAGTTCTCGTGGATCTTGTTTGAAAGCTTTTCGGCCAAAGCTCTAGCCTTGTCAGTGCCGATAACTTCAGCTGTTGCATAGATACTTTTTTCCATATCTGGATAGTCTCTATATATCATATTTACTGCGCTAAAGCCATTTTTAGTAAGCTCTTCTTGGTAATTTTTGCTAGAAACTATGACAACATCAGGAGCGAGTTTAACTAGCTCTTCTACCTGGATATCTTTGCCATTTAGTGCGGCTGGGAGATCTTTTACCTTTGGATAGACAAGGGCAAACCATTTGTTTTTCTTGATAAGATCTGTTGTGGTGATCACTTTATCCATGCCGCCAAGTGCTAGGATGATCTCGTTGTTTGCGTGCCAAAGTGCAGCTATTTTTTCAACTTTTTCAGGGACACTTACTTTGACGCCTTGCATATCGGTAATGCTTCTTGCAGACTCAGCTGCGTTTAGGCTAAGAGCCATAAATAGTGAAGCAACAAGGCTAAATTTGGTTACTTTATGCATAAAATTTGTTTGCATATTTTTTCCTTTATTTTTGAAGTATAAACATGTATGTTAATAATATTTATATTAATTCTATGTAAATTTTGCATATACATTATGAAGAATTTGCATATATTGTAAATTCTTATAAAACTAATGGGATAAATTCTCTCCTTTTATTGACATATGTCATTATTTGCTTTTTTAAAATGAGATAAACTTCGCCTTAAAATTTTTAAAAAAAGGAGAATCAATGCGTGAATACAAAAAGTATTGGCTAGCACTTGTTGCAGTACTAGTAATTTGCTTTAGTATTTTAGGCTACTACGGCGTTGAGGTTTATAGAAGCTCGCCACCAGTTGTAAATTTTACAGATGAGAATGGCAATGTCGTGATTGACAAAGAGAGCATCTATAAAGGTCAAGAGGCCTGGCAAAGCATAGGAGGTATGCAAGTTGGCTCTGTTTGGGGACACGGCGCATATCAAGCACCTGATTGGAGTGCGGACTGGCTTCATAAAGAGTTAGTTATATTTTTAGAGTTAAAAGCAGATGAAATTTATCACTCAAAATATGCTGACTTGAATGACGAGCAAAAGGCAAATCTAAAAGTTCTACTTAAAAAAGAGTACCGAGAAAATGGCGTAAAAGACGATAAGATCGTACTTAGTAGTGATAGATTAAAGGCTATGAAACAAGTAAGCCAAGAGTATTCATCACTTTTTGGAAATGACCCTAAGTTTAAATCTTTAAGAGAAGCTTATGCGATGAAAGAAAATACTCTTCCAAATGCTTCTGATAGAGATGATCTTAATAACTTTTTCTTCTGGTCAGCCTGGGCAACCGCAGCAAACAGACCTAATAGCGATGCTACATACACAAACAACTGGCCACACGAGCCACTAATAGATAATGTACCAACAAGCGAAAATATCTTTTGGTCAATCGCAAGCGTTGTAATACTTATTGCTGGTATTGGATTTCTTGTTTGGTTTAGCTCTTTTTATGGTAAAAAAGATGATGAAAGGTTGGAAGCTATTAGCGAGGATCCGCTTAGTAAATTAAGCCTAACTCCATCTCAAAAAGCTCTTAAAAAATATCTTTTTGTGACTTTGGCTCTTTTTGCATTCCAAATTTTAATAGGCGGCTTTACAGCTCACTATACAGTAGAAGGACAAGAATTTTACGGTATAAATTTATCAGCTTATATTCCTTATTCACTTGCTAGAACATGGCACATTCAGGCTAGTATCTTCTGGATTGCGACAGGATTTTTAGCAGGCGGTCTTTTCCTAGCACCTATTATAAATGGCGGTAAAGATCCAAAATTCCAAAAGCTTGGCGTAGATTTATTATTTTACGCACTACTAATCCTTGTAGTTGGTAGTTTTGCTGGCGAGTATTTAGCGATCGCAAATATTATGCCTATAAATTTAAGCTTCTGGTTTGGACATCAAGGATATGAATATATCGAGCTTGGACGTGTTTGGCAAATTATTTTATTTGTCGGTCTTGTCATCTGGATGCTACTTTTACTTCGCGGATTTATCGGCGGATTTAAGAACAAAGGTGACAAAAATTTACTTGCTATCTTTGCAGCTTCAGCTGTTGCAGTTGGATTATTTTACGGAGCAGGATTATTTTATGGCCAAAGAAGTCCACTTCCAGTGATGGAATACTGGCGCTGGTGGGTTGTACACCTTTGGGTTGAAGGCTTTTTTGAAGTCTTTGCTACCGCTTCACTTGCTTTTGTGTTTGTTAGTCTTGGTCTTGTTTCAAAGAGATTTGCTACGTTTTCAACGCTTGCAAGTGCATCACTTTTCCTAGTAGGCGGAATTCCAGGAACTTTCCACCATTTATATTTTGCGGGTACTACAACACCTATAATGGCAGTTGGCGCTAGCTTCTCAGCACTTGAGGTAGTTCCTCTTGTATTGCTTGGCGCTGAAGCTTATGAGCACTATAGACTTCAGTTTGCTCAAACTTGGGCTAAGACATTAAAATGGCCACTTTACTGCTTTATAGCAGTTGCTTTCTGGAATATGCTAGGTGCTGGTGTATTTGGATTTTTAATCAATCCTCCAATTTCACTATTTTATATCCAAGGCCTAAATACGACCCCAGTTCACGGACATGCTGCACTATTTGGTGTTTATGGATTTTTGGCACTTGGATTTGTTTGGCTAGTAGCTACTTATCTATTCAAAGGTCAAGAATTTGATGAAAAACTTATGAAAGTAGGCTTTTGGGGCCTAAATATAGGTCTTATGCTAATGATCGTACTTTCACTACTTCCAATAGGAATTTATCAAGCATTTGCAAGCTTGGAGCAGGGCATGTGGTATGCAAGAAGCGCTGAGCTTTTACAACAATCACACTTGCAAAATTTAAGATGGGTAAGAATGATTGGCGATACGATTTTAATAATCGGTGGAATTAGCTTCCTTGCACAACTTCTAAAATTTATGCTTAATAAAAAAGCTTAAAACTAAAGGGGTATTTTGCCCCTTTATTAAGCTATCTTTTCATAAAATAACGCAAATTTAAAAGGAAAGAAATGATTACATTTTTTAAAAGAATTTGCGTTATTTTTATCGTACTCTTACACTCTTTTTTGGCTCTTGTAGTTGATTATTCGTTTCCACACTATGCAAATGTGCAAATCACAGGTGGCGATGTCAAGCGTATGGACAAAGATGGTATCATCGACGCTAAAAATCCGGCAGATGGTCCTACCAGAGATGTTTATTTTATCTATACTAAAGATTCTAATAATTCAAATAAGGTCATGGCTTATAGAAATGAAGATACTGCATGGGGATTTCCGTTTTATTTTAAATTTAACTCAGCCGATGTGCAAGCTAAAGCCCAGGGCTTTGCAAATAGCGATAAAAACGTAACTGTAAAATATTATGGATATAGAATTTCTATGCTTCAAGAGTTTAGAAATGTCATCTCACTAAAAGAAAGTGGCACAGATACTAGTTGGCCGGTAGCTAGCTATATATTTTACTTTATCTTGTTTATCTCGCTAATCATTTGGATAAGAAAGATAAATAAGGCCTTTAGACCAAAAACTAGTGAAAATTTAGAGAAATAGATAGCATTTGTTTTAGCTATTTGATATTTTAAAAATCAAAAAGAGAGCCTTGTCTCTCTTTTGTCTCTAAAAATTTCTAGTGCTATCAAGTATATTTTTAGCTTTTTTGCTCCGTTGCGCTATTTGCCATATTTTCCTACGCTCTTCCAGTCTATAAAATAAAATTTCACAACTTGATGTTTGCAATTATTTTTAAGAAAATCACCCACTTTTTATGGCATGTACTTCTTCGTCTTGCTATTCATCAGTTGCGACCTTTATTTCGCCAAGATCTTCTTAAAATGGCTTACAGGGAAGCCTTCTTGTATCTAGATCTATCTTACGCAAGGATATCTATTCTATTTTTGAAAATTTAAAGCCATTTGCTAGCGTATCAGTTTTTATAACAGGACTTTTTAGATTTCAGAAAGAAAATTTATAGTGAGTTAGCATAAATTTTAGGGGCAAAGCTGCCCCTAATTTTAGTAAAGACCAAAAGTTCCGTCTGTTCTTTTGTAGATCACACGCATTTTTGCGTCAACATCGTTAAATACGTAAAATTGTTTATCGCTTGATTTTAGTTTTTCAAGTGCTTCTTCGACCTCAAGTGGTTTGTAAATTTCAAGCTCCATAGGCACGATCTCCTCGACACCTTCGATCTTTTCTTCGCCTATTCTTGAGCGAAATTCTTTGTCGTCAGCCTTGCCTTTTACGGTAAATTTCTTATCATGCTCTCTTCTTAAAACTTTTGATGCTTTTTCGATAGCAAGATCGATCGCAGCATAAAGATCTTTATCTTTTTGGCGAACGACTATCGTATCTTTATGAGCCATATTTAGAGAAAATTCTGCATTAAAGCCTTTTTTTCCTTGTTTTTCATCGGCTGCTACAACACATCTTGCTGAGATGATGTCGAGATTGTATTTACCAAGCGTATCAAAAGCGTCTTGGATATAGTTTTTGATTGGCTCTGTTAGTTCAAATTGTTTTCCTACAATGCTTATGTTCATCGTAATCTCCTTTATAGAAAGTAAGATGATTATAACACGCTAAAACTAAAAACAAATTAAACTAAAATCTTTATAAAATTTTAAAGTTTCTGAAGAGTTCGTTTGTGAAAATTTATAGGATTTGGTGTTTTTTTATCTTTTGATTTTACAAAAACATCAAAGATCATGTTGCCAGTACTTGCGACTCCGTTTGTTCCTGGCATGATGGTCGGTGGAGTGCATATGCCGATATCTCCAAAATAAGTTATTGTTACATTAAAGTCGAACATATCGTTAAATTCTCCATCTACTTTATCTAAGCATTTGTTTGAGAAATCAGTTCTAAAAATTTCAAACATTGCATACTCTGCTGCTGCTTGAGCAACGAGTTGTGCTTGCTCTCTTAGATAAATTTCACTGCTTTGTCTAGCTGATGTGCTAGCTATCGAAAGAGCAAGAGTGCTGATAGAAGCTGCTACAACTAGAAAAAATATCGCTGCTATTAACGTAAATCCTTTTCTCATTAATAAACCGCCTTTGACTTGCAAATGGTTATTTCTGATTTTTCTGCTTTAAGGCAAAGCTTTAGCGCGATGACTCCATTTTTTTCTGTAAAGACAAATCTTGTTACATGTTTAGCTAGTGTTGCACTTTCGGCTTTGATAGCTTTTGTAGATGTTGAGTTAAATTTTTTAAAGCTTTCATTTAGCCATGGCCTATAGTTGTAGTAAATTTTAAGGTCAAAAGAGCCATTTTGTATATCCTCGGCACTTTGCTCAGCTGGTGCTATGGCAATGGCTGTGTAAGCTAGCTTATACTGTTCTGAAATTTTTTTATTTTTAAAATCACTTGAAATTTTAAGTGTGTCGATTGATTGTATGCCAACTTTTGCGATATCTAAGTGCCTTTGGTCTAAATTTTCTTGATAGCCAAAACTGCTACCAACTCTATAAAGTATGCTAGAAAATATCGCTACTAAACCACCATTTTCATTATCGGCGTTTATGCACCTAGAGCCGCTATTTACATCTTCTTCATTGCTATCATTTTCGCAGGTCAAGTCCATTACGCCATTTCTAAAAGCATCATTAAATTTGCTTCCAGGGCTTTTTAATCCATTTGCAACAGAGCTATTTGCAAGATCTACATATCCGCTATATATGCCTTCTTCGATGATTGGATCTCCGTTAGTATCATCTCCTTTATATTCGTTTATACCATCAAATAACTCATAAGCAGCTGGGATAAATTCTAAAATTTCAAAGTCGCTACTTAAATTTACGCCACTATCATTTAGAGCTAGGTAATCTCCATTTTTTTTTCTAGCGATAACGCTTTGTTTGATTCTGTGGCTAAGTAGCATTGAAATTTGTTCTAGAGCGATTTCGCTTTGTGTTTCTAGTTCGTTTATTACTTTGCTTTGAAAATAGTTTTGATATAAATTCATAAGCGTGTTAAAGCTCATAAGTGAGATAACACCAAGTACGGTGATGACTATTATTAGCTCAATTAATGTAAAAGCTTTTTTTGTTTTTTTCATTTCCATTCTTTTACACTTAGAGTACTGCTTTCACCTATATTAAAGGCATATCCATAAAGTACGCTTTTGCTCTCTTTTGTAGTTTTCATAGTCGTATCTAGCTTTATCTGTAAAACATCACTATCGTTTAAAGGAGTGCTAACTACAAATTTATCAGCTCCATTTGTTATGGTTGGAGTCGTTTCTGTATCTATGATAAAGTCACGTTTGGTAGTGCTAGCAGTTGGCGAGATGGATTTTTGGGTATTAAAATTTTTGATAGATTTTACTTTAAAATTTACGCTTTTGATTGATTCTGGAAGCTTTGAATCACTAGGCCTTGTGGCACATGCAGATGAATTTTGTACTGGATATGCAAGTATCCTATGTCCCTCTCCTTTTACACCGCTTTTTTCATAAAAATCCGGATTTGCCCCTTGGTCGCAGATAATAAGAGGAAAAATTATAGCCTCTTGAGTGGTTATAGATGATGGCATGGTGTTTTTACCGGCTATTAAGACTTGATCGCTAAATGGTGCTTTTAATATTAATGACATATAGGTTTTAGCATTCATTAATCCTTCTTGCATTAAGGATTGCTCGCTTAGATTTGAAGTAGTTCTTACTGCTAGTGGTAGGCTTGCACTTACTATGGCCACTACAAGCACTGACAAGATAAGCTCTATCAATGAAAAGCCACCTCTTTTTACCACTCTATTCTCCTGTTTGTCTTATCGCTTATATCTAGGTTACTATCACTATTTGATTTTACTCCTATAAAACCTCCAACTGCACCGCTTGTCTTATCTTCTATATTATTGCTCTTTAGGACTTTACCAGCCCATTCACCATTTGGTACTAGAAAATTTAGATTGAAATTATTTGTTTCAGGTTTCTCATCAAATTCACTATAAAGAAGCCAGCTAGGTGCTCTCATTTTAGCTACATCAGTAACTGCCGAAGGGTTTCTTATAAAAATTATTTGCTCGCCATTGCTTATGCTACTTACATCATTTCTTAAAACAGTACCGCTGTAAGTGTTTGTAAAGCTAAAGTCATGATAGTTAAGTACTCCTGCGCTATGTTTTGGATTGGTAGCCCAAAATGGTGCAGCTGGAAAGTCTTGCCATAGTTTGCCATTATCTTTCATATAGATATTTTTATTGCACCCATCGCAGTAGGCACCATAATAAATTTTGGCATAAAAGCCACTATAAAGCCCTTCATAAAATGGTGCATAAACCCTACCAAAGTAAAATTTTGCCGTTGTTTCTGTTGTTGGTTTTTCATATTTTTTTACTGTATCGGTACTATCTGACATTCCACTAAAGCTAAAATCATTACTTGAAATAGTAAAAGGATTTTTAGCATGATTTACTTTTCTTTCAAAATTAAAATATACTTCACCTTTGCCTACGCCATTTACAAAAGTGTTTTTCTCTACATAAAATGTTGATTTTGTAGCACTTGGATCTATTGCTTTTCTAGTATTTGAGCCAGGAATTTCAAAAAACAAAATTTCTTCATTTGCTTTTGCTAATGTGCCGGCATTGCCATCATTATCTGTAAAATTTAAAGGAACTCTATCTAGCTTTATATCAAAGTTCATATTTTTTGCATAGCAATCTTCATTATAAAGTTTTGCAGGATCATCGTTAAACAGCCTAGCAGTTACTTCAAAGTCAAGCTTTGCTTTTTGTATGCCTTCATTATCAAGGTATGTTATATCGCTATCTTTTGTTATCTTTAACTTGCTTATTTGTATATCTTTTGGTCTAAATAAATAATCTCTATTGCCTTCTAGCTTTATACTACATCCGATCCTTCCTTCTTGAGCAGTATCTTGTGATGGATCGTTGCTAATTGAGTTTTTTACACAATCATCAGCTTTTGATGGCGCATGTTGATCAGTTGCTGTATAGTCTTTGTCTAATACATAAAAATATGTATCGCCTATATCTGAGTAAGAAAAGCCAACAGGTCCACTTGATGTGTGACGAAAAATTTTACCCAATGCTTTATTTGGATCGTTAAAATCTACGCTTAGTTTGTTCTCGCTCTCTATAATGCTAGGATCGCAAGTTGCACTATATGCTGGTACAAGTTTTATCTCTCCATTTGAGCCACTTATGTTGTTTATATAACCATTTGCTAAGCCACTATCAAGAGGTTTCATAGCCGCAAGAGCAATGTTATTATAAACTTTGCCACCTATTAAAACATTGTTATTATTGATCGTATTCTTGTCAGTATCCCATAGCCTAAAGTGACTTGGCCTTATGGCAAAATCATCTAATTTTTCGCATTCAACCTTTGTAGTATTTGTCACTGGATCAAGATGAGAAATTCTAAATTTTACGCTTTTATAGGCTCTGTCAATACTAATGCCTGACAACAAAATATCAGTTACGCCATTAAATGTTATATCTTGTTCATATAAATTTGTTGGAGCACTACAAGACTCGACCAACTCTACTTTTACATCTACTGGGGCATCTGGTACTTTTTTGTTGCCATCTGTATCATAGTTTGTGATATAGACATTAAATGGCGTAGAAACGATTTTAGTTAGAAGTCTATTTTTAAATTTAGTTTTAAAAGCTGCCGAGCCATCGTCTTGTCTATTGCTTGCGACGAAATTATTTGGACTGGCACTAACACCTAAAGTAATGTTGTAGTTTTGATTATTACATCTTCTTATATATGTGTCATAGGGCTGTAAATTTATATCAGCATTTGCAACTGTGGCTTTGTAACTATTTGGCTCAAATTTAGACTTAAGGGTGGTTTCATATATGGCATAAGCGTAGTTGCCTTGATGAATTAGCATTTCTCCACCCTTATTTGCAGCCGCACCTTGTCCCAAATAAAAAGTTAAGTCATTTCCACTTAGTTGCTGCAAGCCTGTGTTGTCATTATAGTGTACTTGTCCTGACATAGTAAGTAGATCACTGGGCCCTTGTGATGCTTTATCTGCGTATATGTAAGTTGAGTTTGGATTATAAATTTGACTTGGATCTATTGTAGCTTTTAGAGCAAAGTCTTGGGCAGCTTCATTAGTATTATTTGTAACTTCAACGAAAGTTTTTAAAATAGTATTTGCTGGCACTACTGTCGGAGTATTTTCTTGCACCTTTGTAAAAGTACTATCGCTAGGTTTTTTCGCATAAATATATTCCATATAACAAACATCTGGCTTATATATACGAGTAGAAAAGCCAACTAGAGCTAAATTTATACGGTCAGCACTTACAACATTGGCACCGCCTGAGCTCTTAATCGTTGTAACTGTAAATTTTATATCCGCTTCTTTTTGAGCATATGACATTTTGTCCGATATATCAAATATATCCAAGTCTGCTTGGGAGTGAAATTTTTTACCTGGATTTATAAGTTGTCCAAATTTTGTCATAGTTGAGTTAAACTGATCGCCTTGCGCGTTATATCCGCTGGTAATACTCTGATAACTGCCACCATTTTTTATCTTGATATCTTCACCTTTTGTTTCTGGCTTGCCGCCAAAGGAAAACATTGTAAGCGAAGCATCTATATTTCCTGCTTTTGGCGTATAGATGTTTTCAAATTTTACATTTACGGTTGAGCTTTTTACAGTACCAAATGGATCGCTTGACTTCATCCAGTCTGCTGCAAGTCTTTCTAGTCCATCAAATATACTAACAAGCTTTGGCTCTATATTGTTTGCTGCAGCGATTTTATCATCAAAGTCATAAATGATGACTAAACTCCAAGCAGCAAATTGTGGTGCAATGGATTGTATCCAGTAACCGTTTTGCCCTTGAACTGGTGAGAATAGTAGCGTGCCGTATGTTTTTTTTAGTTTTCTATTAGTAGAGTTGTTTACCTTATATATGCCATCATTTGGGTCTATAAATTCATCACTAAAGGGAATTGTAGTGGATCTGATATTACCGGCATAGAATGTCCTATCTGACTCACTAGTACCAAGAGAGTCTCTAACTATATCTGTTACATCAGCGCTTGCTACATATTGGTAGTTTATTCCAGCCTTTACATAGTAGCTATTAGACTCGTTTTGATTGTATGATTCAAGGGTCATTGATTTTGGTTTATACTCACTAAATGAACCAAACCAAAAGACATCTTTTGGATCAGCATCTATTGTGATTGCATTTTTTCCAGGAGCTTTAAAATCAATCCTGCTATATCCTTTTATGTAATTTAAAGCGCTTACATATAAATTTGACCCAATATTTTTTATTACCCAGTTTTGATAAAGAGAGCCACCCCAGTAAAGTCTGGCATAGACTACGTTTTTACCTTTTAAATTATTTTGTATAAAGGTATTTTTCTCACTAAAATCAAATGTGGACGAGGATGAATTTTGGCAATAAGGATACTTGTTAGGATTATAAATATATGTTTTTTGACAAAGCGTGTAATTACTAGACGCAAAACTACCAGTATTTAAAAATATTCTATCGGCTGTAGATGATGTTTTTGTTACGTTAGATGAATCTGGAACAAAATTATATCCAGTGTATTGTGGAATCATAATAGTAGCACCAATGGTAGCTATATCACCATTTACTCTGGTATTTAGATTACCATTTATTGATCTTTGTCTTAAGCCTTTAGAGTGATCATCCCACATGCCAATTAATGGTTCATGTCCCCACGGAGAAGATTGTCTTGCATAAATGTGATAATGATCTTGTGCCAAACCCGAAGAAAAGCTATTGGTGTCTATCGTCCAGGTTCTGGTGAATTTTCTTATGCAATGTGGGATATTTTTAGAAGAGTTGTCTTGGTACTCTTCAGCGTCTATAAAGCAAGAATAATTTGTTCCACTACAACCAATAGAAGCTGCTTCTGCTGTCGTACAAGCTCTTGGTGCAGAAAAACTAAACGTGGCAATAAAGCAGAGTAAACATACTATCTTCTTCACAACAATCCTCTAAATAACAAGAAAAATCTCTCCTTAGATTTTTAAAAGCCTTTAGCTACTATTTTTGTATAAAATTTTCTATCATTTCAGCTTGCCCATACTGAGGATATTTGGCAATGTCTAAAACGACTTGAGATAAGGTCATGTTGTCCATATTGCAAACGATAGGAGCTATAAAATTTACAGTTGATTTTTCAAGCGGGAGTGCAACAACGATAATGTTATAAATTCTAAGTTGAGAGCTTTCTTTAATCTCCATAAGATCTTCATAATAGCTTGGAATATCGAATTCGTAGCTTCTTAATGCAAAAGGATTTATCATTGTAAAAGATGTCTCATCATCTTTGCTTGCTAGCTTAACAAAAAATTTATCAAGTTCAATTAACTCCATCGTCTTAATATGCTCAAAGCCTAAAATAGGGCTTTTAACACTAAAAATCATACTAACTCCTATTTTGTAAAGTTGCCGTATTTTATCATAGTTTTAAAAAATTTATACAAAAATAATAGCAAAAAATGTAGAATACGAGGATTTAAACTTTTTAAGGAAAAGCATGAAAAGATTTTCTAAAATTCTAGCAGTTGTAGCTCTTTTGGGGCTTTTTAGTGGTTGTGCTGAAAAATATACCGAGCTTTACAATCTAACTCCTGATGAGTGGTATGCTCAGGTTATCGCTGATATAAAAGATGGTGATCTTGAAGCGGCCGATAAACACTATGTTTCAATGGCAAGCGAACACGTAGCAAGCCCACTTTTGGAGCAAATTTTACTTATCCTTGCCCAAGCTCACGCAAATGATGAAGAGTATCTAATGGCAAATCACTATCTTGATGAGTACATCAAAAGATACGGCGATAATGGCCCAAAAACAGAGTTTGCTCAGTACCTAAAGATAAAAGCAAATTTTGACTCATTCACTCAACCAAACCGTAATCAAAAGCTTATGGAAGATAGCGTAACTGAGATCGAAAAATTTCTTTATATGTACCCAAATACTGAATACAAGCCACTAATCGAGACAATGCTTATAAAATTTAAGCTCGCACTTTACTTTTTAGATATGCAAATAGCTGATCTTTATAATAGAACAGGCAGGGACGTATCGGCTAAAATTTATGAGCAAAAACTTGAAGAGTCGCCGTTTAGAAACTCAGATCTTATCAAACCTGACGTGGCATGGTATAGAAAACTGTTTGAATAGGAGAAATTTTGCAAATAAACGAAAATAAAGGCTTCCCAACCGAAATTCCCATCATTGTTGAGGATGAGCTATTTTTATATCCATTTATGATAACTCCGCTTTTTTTAAGCGATGAAGAAAATTTAAAGGCACTTGAACTTGCTATACAAGAGGAGACTCCGATACTTGTAGTGCCTACAAAACCTCAACAAGATGGTGCTAGGGATTTTGAGGGCATATATGATGCTGGAGTGATTGGCACGATAATGCGCCGTGTGCCGCTACCTGACGGACGCGTAAAAGTACTATTCCAGGGCATTGATAAAGGTAAAATTTTAAAACAATCAGGCATAAACCCACTTCGAGCTATCGTCGATATGCTCCATGTCAAACGCCCTTCTCAGGTAAAAACTGATGCACTAATCGTTGTTTTAAGAGAAAAAGTAAGAGAGCTTTCGCAGTTTAGCCACTTTTTTCCACCAGATCTTTTAAAAACTATCGAAGAGAGTGCTGAAGCGATCAGGGTTTGCGATCTAGTCTCAAGTGCACTTCGCCTAAAAAAACAGATCGCCTATAGCTTTTTTGTAGAGGAAAATTTAGAGCAACGCCTACTAAAGCTCATCGACTATGTTATCGAAGAGATCGAGGCAAATAAGCTTCAAAAAGAGATAAAAAATAAAGTCCATTCAAAGATCGACAAGACAAATAAAGAGTACTTTTTAAAGGAGCAGCTAAAGCAAATTCAAGCAGAGCTTGGTGCTGATACGAGTCGTGAAGAGGAGCTTGAAGAGTACCGCAAAAAGCTTGATGCGAAGAAAAAATTTATGGCTGAGGACGCCTACAAAGAGATCAAAAAACAAATAGATAAACTTAGTCGTATGCACCCAGATTCGGCAGATGCAAATACTTTGCAAAGCTATCTTGACTGGGTGTTAGAAATTCCATTTGAAAATATAGCTAAGAAAAAGTCCTCTATCACCGAAGTGAGCAAGCATCTAAATGCCGATCATTACAGTCTTGAAAAGCCAAAAGAGCGGATAGAAGAGTATTTTGCTTTGCGTGAGCTTTTGGAGCTTAGAGGCGTTGGCGAAAAGGTAAATAATGGTGCTATTTTATGCTTTGCAGGCCCTCCAGGTGTTGGTAAGACAAGCCTTGCCAACTCGATCGCAAAGGCGCTAAAGCGTGAACTAGTTAGGATCGCTCTTGGCGGACTTGAGGATGTAAACGAGCTAAGAGGCCACCGCCGCACCTATATAGGCGCTATGCCAGGCCGCATCGTGCAAGGGCTCATCGAAGCCAAGCAGATGAATCCAGTAGTTGTACTAGATGAGATCGATAAGGTTGGCAGAAGCTACCGAGGCGATCCGACTGCGGTTTTACTTGAAATTTTAGATCCTGAGCAAAATAACAAATTTAGAGATTATTACCTAAATTTCAATATTGACCTTAGCAAGATTGTTTTCATCGCCACAGCAAATGATGTGAGTATGATCCCAGCCGCACTTCGAGATAGGATGGAGTTTATAGAGCTTAGCTCATATACCCCACAAGAGAAATTTGAGATTGCAAAAAAATATCTCTTGCCCCAGGAGCTTAAAAAGCACGGACTAAAACCAAGTGATGTTAGCATAAGCAAAGATGCATTAGAGCTCATAATCAGCGACTACACAAGAGAGAGTGGCGTGCGAAATTTACGCCGTAGGATCGCTGACATACTAAGAAAAGTCGCCAAAAATATCCTCACCAAAAAAAGCGAGGGCAAGATCAGCGTCACGGCTAAAAATTTGAAAGAATTTTTAGAGAAAAAGGTCTATGAGATCGAGCCGGCGGATAAAAAAGATCAGATCGGCTTGGTAAATGGCCTTGCGTGGACGAGTGTCGGTGGCGACGTGTTAAGGATCGAGGCCATAAGGATCCAGGGCAAAGGTAGTATGCAAATCACTGGCCAGCTAGGCGACGTGATGAAAGAGAGCGCTCACATCGCATTTAGCGTCGTTAAAGTGCTGATAGATAACAAAAAGCTAAAAGTACCGATGGCGATCGTACCAAAACTAGATGAGGATAAGCGTAAGCTCGAAGCCAGCGATGTTTATAGGCGCTACGATCTTCACTTGCACGTGCCAGAGGGCGCTGTACCAAAAGACGGCCCAAGTGCTGGCATCACGATGGCAACCGCGATCGCATCTATACTAACCGACACAAAGGTAAGACACGATATAGCAATGACTGGTGAGATTACACTAACTGGTAGAGTGCTGCCGATCGGTGGTCTAAAAGAGAAGCTCATCGCTGCTCATAAAGCCGGTATCAAAACAGCTCTGATACCTCGTAAAAACTACGATCGCGACCTTGTAGATATCCCAGCTGAAGTAAAGGGCGACATGAAGATCATTGCCGTAGATACGATAGAGGATGTCTTAAAAAACGCTCTTGTAACTAAAAAATAATCCAAATCCTAGCCCCATTTAGCCTCACTTGGGGCTAGGAAATTTTCATAAATATACTACGAAGTAAAAATTTAGGCTAGCTTGTTTACTCTTGAATAAAAAATAAATATTAAAACTTTGCCTATTTGCTTTGGCAGACTATTAAATTTGTAAAGATGTTTTTACAAAATCTAGGTCTTACAAAGCTCGCTGCTAAATTTAGAGCCGTGATATGCTCGTTCATAAATTTTAAAATTTGATAGACTTTTTGCTGTAAATTTTAGCTATTTATGCTTTGCTTCATGCTCTAAAAGCCAAATTTTAGTTGGTAGACCATCTCCGCCAGAGTAGCCACCAAGTCCGCTACTGGCTAGCACTCTGTGGCAAGGGACGATGATAGGCACTGGATTTTTAGCATTGGCTGATCCTGCTGCTCGGTAGGCATTTTTGTGACCTACAGCAAGTGCAAGAGCTGCGTATGTGGTCGTTTCTCCGTATGGTACTTTTTGTAAGGCCTCGTAAATTTTTGCTCTAAAATTAGTTGTTTTTATATCAAGTCTAATGCTAAATTTTTTAAGCTCACCCTTAAAATAAGCCTCTAGCTCATCTAAACAAAGCCTTAAATTTTCATCTTTTACTGCTATTTTTTTAAATTTATCTACAAAATTTATCTCACAAATTCCATTTTTACTGGCAACAATCTCTAAAATTCCAATGGGAGATTTTAGGTAAGCTTTTGACACATTTGCTCCTTGAAATTTGAAAATTTGGGCAAATTTTACTTTAGTTTGTTTTGCTTTTTGATAAAATGCAAGCAAAACTAGCGATTTTTAGACTAAAAATAACGAGCAAAAACCACAAAGGAATTTTATGAGCTTTTTTACCGACTACGAAAAACATGTGAGCGAGCGAGAAAAAGAGGGCGTGCCACCGCTTGCGCTAAATGCCAAGCAAACAAGTGAAGTTTGCGAGCTAATAAAGCTTGCCAGCAAGTCTAGTGGCGACGAAAAGGCGCAAAGCGAGCTAAAATTTCTTATAAGTTTGCTTGAAACTCGTATCAATCCTGGCGTTGATGACGCAGCGAAGATAAAGGCAAACTTTCTTGGCGAAGTGATAGATGGGCTTGCCGTTAGCGGTCTTGACGCTATGCGTGCCATTAAAATTTTAGGCAAGATGCTTGGCGGATATAACGTGGAAATTTTGGTGCGAGCGCTAAAAAATAGCGATGAAAATATTGCACTTGCCGCAGCAAACGAGCTAAAAAATATTATCTTGGTGCATGAATATTTTGACGAGATAGTGAAGCTAAGTAGCAACAATAAATTTGCAAAAGAGGTGCTTGTTTCTTGGGCAAATGCAGAGTGGTTTACGCATAAAAAGCCAATTGAAGCCTGTATAAACGCTGTCGTTTTTAAGGTACCAGGTGAGACAAATACTGATGACCTAAGTCCAGCGAGCGAGGCTTACACAAGGGCTGACATACCACTTCATGCAAAAGCAATGCTTGTTAAAAAGATGCCTGAGGGTTTAGAAATTTTAAAAGAACTTAAAGCTCGTGGTAAAAAAGTGGCGTATGTTGGCGACGTGGTCGGCACTGGCAGCAGCAGAAAGAGCGGTATAAACTCGATCCAGTGGCACCTTGGCGATGAGATAGAGGGCGTGCCAAACAAAAAAACGGGTGGCGTCGTGATCGGCACAACCATAGCTCCGATATTTTTTAACACCGCCGAAGATAGCGGCGCACTGCCGATAGTTGCAAACGTAAATGAGCTTGAGATGGGCGATGAGATAGAAATTTATCCATTTAAAGGCGAAATTTATAAGCTTATTGGCAGCGAGAAAAAGCTAGTGGCAAATTTTAAACTAAACCCAAATACTCTAAGCGATGAGATAAGAGCAGGTGGCAGGATACCGCTTATGATAGGATGGCAAGTGACCAAAAAGGCTAGAGAGGCTCTAGGGCTTGGCGAGGAGCAAATTTTTATAAAGCCAGATCAGCCAAAAGAGCAGAGCGGTGGCTATACGCTGGCTCAAAAGATGGTTGGCAAGGCTTGTGGCGTAGCTGGCGTTAGAGCTGGGGCATACGTGGAGCCAGAAATTTTAACTGTTGGCTCACAAGACACCACTGGGCCGATGACTAGAGATGAGGTCAAAGAGCTTGCAAGCCTTAGTTTTGGCGCGGATTTTGTTTTGCAAAGCTTTTGCCATACGGCTGCTTACCCAAAGCCAAGTGATCTTGTGATGCATGAGAGCTTGCCAAAATTTATAAATTTACGTGGTGGTGTGAGTCTAAAACCAGGCGATGGCGTCATCCACTCTTGGCTAAACCGCATGGTCTTGCCTGACAGCGTTGGTACTGGCGGAGATAGTCACACGAGATTTCCTATTGGTATCAGCTTTCCAGCGGGCAGCGGCCTAGTGGCGTTTGCAGCGGTGCTTGGCATGATGCCGCTAAATATGCCAGAGTCGGTTTTGATCAAATTTAAAGGCGAGCTAAAAGAGGGCGTGACACTTCGCGATCTTGTCAATGCGATACCTTATTTTGCGATCAAAAGAGGGCATTTAAGCGTTGAGAAGAAAAACAAAAAGAATGTTTTTGCGGGTAAAATTTTAGAGATAGAAGGGCTTGAGAGCTTAAAAGTAGAGCAGGCGTTTGAGCTAAGTGATGCTTCGGCTGAACGCTCGGCCGCGGCTTGTGTGGTAAATTTAAGCGTTGATAGCGTTGTGGAGTACGTTCGATCAAATATTGCGCTAATTGACGCGATGATGAAGGCTGGATATGAGAGCCGTGAGACTCTGCTTAGACGAAAAGAAAAAATGCAAAAATGGCTTGAAAATCCAACTCTTTTAAGAGCCGATAAAGATGCAAAATACGCTGAAATTTTGGAGATCGATCTAGCTCAGATAGATGAGCCGATTTTGGCGTGTCCAAATGACCCAGACGATGTGGCAACGCTAAGTGAAATTTTAGCTGATGACAAAAGAGTGCATAAAATCGATGAAGTTTTTGTGGGAAGCTGTATGACAAATATCGGTCATTATAGAGCACTTGCTAGAATTTTGGAGCATGAGAGCAAGCTTACAACTAGACTTTGGATAGCACCGCCGACAAAGATGGATAAAAGCACACTTGAAGATGAAGGCGTTTATGAAATTTTTAAAAGATTAAACGCAAGGACAGAGGTGCCAGGCTGTTCGCTTTGTATGGGCAATCAAGCAAGAGTAAACGACAATGCAGTGGTATTTTCTACATCAACTAGAAATTTTGATAACAGAATGGGTATGGGTGCGAAGGTCTATCTAGGAAGTGCCGAGTTAGCCGCTGTTTGTGCGCTACTTGGGCGTTTACCAAGTGTAGATGAATATAAAAAGATAGTAAAAGATAGCCTTAGCTTAAATAAAGATGAAATTTATAAATATCTAAATTTTAATGAAATAAGCGAGTTTAGTATATAAATTTGTTACAATATCGCGAAATTTTAAGGAGCTTTGATGAAAAAAGTAGTTTTTTTTCTCTTTTTTAGCGTTTGTTCTTTGATAAATTTACACGCTTTAGAGTGCAGTGATCTTGCCAAAAAAGAGAGCTTTAAAACTACTCCAAACGATCTTGCTTACACGAATGAAGGGCTATTTTACTGTGATGACTCACTTTTAAACTTAAAAGAGGTAAAAGAGCTTTTTGATGCAAGCGTGGCTGTGAGAAGCGAGTCTCAAAGCTGCGTTGGTAATAGAGTTTATAAAGAAAATTTAAATAAGCTTAGATGGCTTTTGCTAAAAGCATCATTTGCTCCCGAGTTTTATCAAAAAGAGCTTGCAAAGCCAGAGGTTGCTGAGAGCGAAAAAGACGCTAGAATGGAGTATCTTAGATACTGGGCAAACGAGAGCTTGTTTAATTTTTTAAAATATAAAAAATTTATCGAAGCTTACAAAAACGCTCAAACTCCGCTTGTAAAATTTTATGAAAGCCTTGGACTTGATACGCCAAGTGCCGCTTACTACGCAACTAGCGTAGTAAATGAGTTTTTGACTTTTGGTGTCGGTAAAAGTGTAAATAAAGCTAAAATTTTAACACCTGAGCAAAATATAATGGCTCAAAGGATAAATTCCGATGAGCTGGCAAATTTACTCTACTCGAAAAATTTCAGTACCGCTGAGCTTACAAATTTACTTAATATCGCACTTTTAAACGAAAAAAGTAGCGATATGATAAAAGAGATCATAAGGCGTGGGGCCGATGTGAATTTGGGTGATGAGACGCCGCTATTTTTTGCTTTAAAAAATATAGAAAATGTAAAAATTTTACTTGCAAATAAAGCCGATGTAAATCACAAAAATTTCTTTGGAAAAAGTGCGCTTTTTTATGCTGTGCAGTTTAGCGATAAGCCACTTTGTGAGCTTTTGCTAAAAAATGGTGCCAATGCCAATGAGAGCTACATAGATGAAAATGCCAAGATGAATATGATAAATTTGGGTATGACGCAAGTCGAAGATACATGTGGATTAGAACACACAAATAGAAGCGTTTTTATGCACGCAGCAGCTCATGCAACGCCAGAAATTTTAAAGCTTTTGATGGATAATGGTGCTGATATTAACGCCACTGATGATGCTGGATTTAACGCGCTTGACTATGCCATGAAAGAACAAAACGAAAATACGATCAAATTTTTAGAAAATTTAGGTTTAAAACCAAATTTCAATTAGGAAAAATCATGAAAAAGACAGCTTTTGTAACTGGTGCAACATCTGGATTTGGCGAGGCGATCGCCAGAAGACTCTCAAAAGAGGGCTACAAGATAGTCGCTCTTGCAAGGCGCGAAGATAGGCTAAAGAAGCTTGCAGCAGAGCTTGGCGATACGCATATTATCGTAGCTGACATACGCGACAAAGAGGCTGTTTTTAAAGCGGTTGAGAGCTTGCCTGATAAATTTAAGGACATAGAAGTGCTTGTAAACAACGCTGGCATGGCGCTTGGGCTTGAGAAGACGATAGATGCGAAGGTGGAGGACTTTGAGGCGATGATAGACACAAATGTCAAGGGTCTTATCTACTCAACAAAGGCGGTTTTGCCACTACTTTACAAGCAAGAAAAGGGCTATATATTTAACCTAGGCTCGACAGCTGGCTCATGGCCATATCCTGGAAGTAACGTTTATGGTGCTACAAAGGCCTTTGTGAAGCAGTTTAGTCTAAATTTAAGAAACGATCTAGTCGGCACAAATATTAGAGTCACAAACATCGAGCCAGGGCTTTGTAAGACCGAATTTAGCGAGGTTAGATTTAGAGGAGATAAGGCAAAGGCGGATAGTCTTTATGAAAATACAAATTTCATCACATCTGAGGATATCGCGACGATTTTGGTAAATTGTCTAAATATGCCCGGAAGTGTCAACATAAATAGAGTCGAAGTCATGGCAAATACGCAGACTTGGGCTGGGCTTGCGATAGAAAAATTTTAAGGAGTTCTTGTGAGACAAATTTTATTATTACTTTTTTTTAGCGTTGCGCTTTTTGGTGTCGATCCAGAAGTGGCAAAGAGAAACGCTGAAATTTACGGCGTCTTCACGCTTATACCGCCTGTTGTGGCAATAGCACTTGCTTTTATCACAAAAGACGTTATATTGTCGCTATTTATCGGTGTTTTTAGCGGAACGTTTCTCATAAACATCATCAATGAAAACATCTTTATGGGTATCGTAAAAGGCTTTACAGGTATCGTCTCAAGGGTCGTTGAATCAATGGCTGATAAGACTGATTCTGGTATCTTGCTTCAGGTACTTTGTATCGGCGGTGTGGTCGCACTCATCACAAAGATGGGCGGTACAAAGGCGGTCGCTCTTTGGCTTAGCAAAAAGGCAAAAACAGGTATCTCGGCTCAAATTTCAACTTGGCTCATGGGAATTTTTGTATTTTTCGATGACTACGCAAATGCCCTAATCGTTGGCCCTATTATGAGACCAATAAGCGATAAATTTAAAATAAGCCGCGAAAAACTAGCTTTTATCATCGATGCTACTGCGGCACCGATCGCTGGTATTGCTATCATCTCGACATGGGTTGGCCTTGAGGTTTCACTCATTGAAAAGGGATATGAGCTAGTTGGAGAGACTGGAATTAACGCTTATTCTATATTTATCGAGACAATTCCATATAGATTTTACAACCTTTTTATACTGTTTTTCATCGTTTGTACTGCCTTGATGCAACGTGAATACGGCCCAATGCTATTAGCTGAAAGACGTGCTAGAAAGGGCGAACTTCACTCAGGTAAAACTCAAATTCAAGACCTTGAAGACAAAACTCTTGAGCCAAAAGAAGGCGTAAAACTAAGTGCCTCAAACGCTGTCGTGCCACTTCTTGTGCTAGTTATTGGTGCTTTTACTAGTTTTTACTTTAGTGGTCTTGCTGCACTTGAGGGTGATGCTCTTAAAAATGCACTTGCCAATCCGCTTTCATTTTCTACATTTAAAGATACTTTTGGCGCAGCAGACTCAGCTACATCGCTATTTCAAGCAGCATTACTTGCTAGTATCGTAGCTATCACAATGGGCGTTTGGCGTAAAATTTTTGACGTAAAAGAGGCTATCAGCACATGGGTAAAAGGCTGGAAGACTATGATAATTACGGTTGTGATTTTACTTCTTGCGTGGAGCCTTAGTGCTGTTATCAAAGAGCTTGGCACATCAAGATATTTGGTTGATTTATTAAGCTCTTCTACACCTAAATTTATATTGCCAGTTGCTGTTTTTATCCTTGGTTCGTTTATTAGCTTCTCGACTGGAACAAGCTACGGCACGATGGGAATTTTAATGCCTCTAGCTATCCCACTAGCTTATGCTGTCGGCAAAAACTACGGCCTAGAGGGCGATGCGATGCATGCATATATGATCGTAAATATTTCAGGCGTACTTACAGGTGCGATCTTTGGCGATCACTGCTCACCGATATCGGATACTACGATACTTTCATCAATGGGCGCAGGATGTAACCATATCGATCACGTATCGACTCAAATGGTCTATGCGCTTAGCGTTTGTGCGGTTTGTGTGCTAGTTGGTTACTTGCCGGTTGCACTTGGTCTTAGCGTTTGGATCGCGCTTCCTTGCGGATTTTTAGCGATTTGGGCACTAGTTAGATTTGTTGGAAAGAAAGTAGAAGCATAAATTTGGATTGCAATTATTTAAAAGAGTGCGGCTCTTGCACTCTTTTTACTCCTTACGATGAGCAAATTTTATTTAAAACTGACCTTGTAAAACAAAATTTTTCAGAGTTTTATGATGGTGAGTTTGATGTTTTTAGCTCAACGCCAAAACACTACCGCACAAGAGCTGAGTTTGGCATCTGGCACGAAGGCAGCAAGCTTTGCTATACGATGCATGCAAGCGAAAAGGGTAAAAAGGTCTTTATAGATGATTGTCCAAAGGTTTGCGAGCAAATTTCAGAGCTTATGCCAAGCTTGCTTTATAACTTGCAAGAGAGTGAAATACTGCGCGCAAAGCTTTTTGGAGTGGAATTTATATCTTGTAAAAGCGGTATTTTGGTCACACTTCTTTATCATAAAAGGCTTGATGGCGAGTTTGGGGTAGCTATGAAAATTTTAGCTAACAAGCTTAGTGTCACCATACTTGCTAGATCTCGTGGGCAAAAGCTGCTAAGTTGTGAGCTAAATTTGATTGATGAGCTAGACGTTGGCGGTGAAATTTATAAATTTAGCCTATCTGAAAATGCCTTTATCCAGCCAAATAGAGCCGTAAACGAAAAGATGATAGCTTGGGCAAAAGAGTGCGTACAAGGCGGTGCTGACCTTCTTGAGCTCTACTGCGGACATGGAAATTTTACTATTCCGCTTTCGTTTAAATTTAAAAACGTTCTCGCCACTGAAATTTCAAAGAGCTCGATCGCAAATGCCCTTAAAAATTGTGAGCTAAACAAGGCTAAAAACATCAAATTTTTGCGTATGGATGCTGATGAGCTTATGAGCGCATTTGCTGGTGTTAGGGAATTTAATAGGCTCAAGGATATAAATTTAAGCGACTTTAACTTCTCTCATGTCCTTGTTGATCCGCCTCGTGCAGGACTAAGCGAAAGTGTCGTAAATTTCATCAAAAATTTTAAGAATATCATCTATATATCGTGCAACCCAGAGACTCTAAAAGAAAATTTAAAAGAGCCTTGTAAAAGCCATAAAGTGATAAAATTTGCCATTTTTGATCAGTTTGCAAACACTCATCACATCGAGTGTGGCGTGCTACTAAGGGCAAAGGAATAATTTAAAAAAGGAAAAATAAAAAATGGTTTCACTAAATAAAATCATCCAAGCAAAGATTACGATAGGTCATTTCGTAAATAAAACTCCATTTGCTCTGAGTGCAAAACTTAGTAAAAATTTGGGAGCAAGCATCTATCTAAAAGAGGAAAATTTACAACGAACCGGAGCTTATAAAATAAGAGGCGCTTACAATAAAATAGCTAGCCTAAGTGATGAGGAGAGAAAGCGTGGTGTCGTGGCTGCAAGTGCTGGCAACCACGCTCAAGGCGTAGCGATAAGCGCGAAAGAATTTGGCGTACACGCTTGTATCATCATGCCAGAATCAACCCCGCTTCTAAAGGTTGCTGGTACAAAAGACCTTGGCGCAGAGGTTATTTTAAAAGGTGATAATTTCGATGAGGCGTACGCTTTTGCGGTTAATTACGCTAAAGATAAGGGTATGACCTTTGTTCACCCATTTAACGACGAGTATGTCATGGCAGGACAAGGCACTGTGGGGCTTGAGATGCTTGATGAGATAAGCGACCTTGATATAGTCATCGTCCCAGTTGGTGGAGGCGGATTAGCTAGTGGTGTGGCTAGTTGTATAAAGCAGGTCAATCCAAAGACAAAAGTAATCTGTGTCGGTGCAAAAGGCGCTCCAGCGATGTTTAATAGCTACGGTGCTAAAAAGAGCATAAACTCAAAATCAGTCCGCACCATAGCTGATGGCATCGCTGTGCGTGATGCGAGCGAGATCACATTAGCAAATATTATTGAGTGCGTTGATGAATTTGTGCAAGTTGATGATGAGGAGATCGCAACTGCGATTTTGTTTTTGCTAGAGACGCAAAAGATCGTTGTGGAAGGAGCTGGTGCAGCTGGCGTGGCAGCACTTATGCATGATAAGATCAAATTTAAAAAAGGTGCAAAGATAGGTGTGGTGCTAAGTGGTGGAAATATCGACGTGCAGGTGCTTTCTATCATCATCGAAAAGGGTCTTATCAAGTCTCACCGCAAGATGACCTTGCAAATCACACTTGTGGATAAGCCAGGAGCGCTCATGAGCCTAACTGATAGCCTAAAATCAGCAAATGCAAACATCGTCAAGATCGACTACGATCGCTTCTCAACAAGGCTTGATTATGGCGATGCAAGTATTACGATCACGCTTGAGACAAAGGGTCTTGAGCATCAAGAAAAGATCAAAGAAGTGCTTGAAAAAAGTGGTTTTTCATTTTCTCAATTGTTTTAAAAATTTTTTGCTATTTTGTGGATTTCAAGGTAGCAAAAAAACAAGCTAAAATTCCTTTTGCTTTACAAATTTAAGCTAAAATAGCAAGCTTTAAAGGAGAAAAAATGAGCGAATATGCAAATTTGATATTAGCTATCTTACTAGCTGTTTTGGCATTTGCATTTTATAGGTCAAATAAGGCGTTAAAAAAGGCAAAAGATGATAGCGAAAATCTCTCAGTCAGCACTGAAATTTCACAGCTTAAAAGCATTGGCGAGCTTTCAGTTTTTCAAGTTTATAGCAAAGAGATCGTCACAAAAACCGATCATGCGTTTGGAAATTTTGGCAAAGAGTATCTAAGATGGCTTATAAGCGAGAAGAAGCTTTCGATGATATTTGAGTTTGAGATAAATTTCATCTACGATCTAACTAGCCCAAAGCTCGAGATCACGCAGATCGCAAACTCTAGCTATAAGATAAAAATGCCTCCTTGCAAGTATAAATTCTCAATCGCCGATATGAAATTTTACGATGAGAAAAACGGCAAATTTATACCATTTTTACTGCCTGACTCGCTAAATGGCTTTTTTGGTAGCACTTTTACAGAAGAAGATAAAAATAGACTAATAGAAGAAGCTAGAAACGAAGTCAAAAAGATGAGCGTTCGCCTTATCTCACAGCTTCAAAGTAAAATTCATAAATCAGCTCGCGATACGCTTGAAGCGATCGCAAAGAGCTTTGGGGCAAACAAAGTTGAGTTTATTTTTGACGATAATGATGAGCAGATCGGCTCGCAACTAAATTTAGAAAATATTGCATAAAATTTTAAAAAGGAGAAAAAATGAGCGTAAATTCACAGGAAGTCACGCAGACACCAGGCAACAACACGGTCTTTCAAACTTGGGTTTTAAAAGATGATAAAAAGGCTTGTAAAGAGGGTTTTGCCGAGCTTTGCGCCTTGGTTGTAAATTTAAATAAAACTGCCAAGATTAGATTTGGCGCAAATGAAAATGTAAACTGCGTCCTTGGCGTGGGTCATGATGCTTGGAAAAAGCTTGAAATTTCAAAAGATCTGCCAAAAGAGCTTGTAAATTTTAAAGCAATAAAAGGCGATAAACATGAGGCTGTTAGCACAAAGGGCGATATCCACATCCATATCCGCGCCTTAAATGCGCCTGATTGCTTCGATATGGCTCAAGCGATAAAGGCCGTGCTTTTTAAATTTGCAGAGCTTACAGACGAGACGCAAGGCTTTAAGTATCATGACGGTAGGGCGATAATAGGCTTTGTTGATGGCACTGAAAATCCTGAGGGCGAGGAGAGAGATTTCTTTGCTAAAGTTGGCGACGAGGATGCTAAATTTAAGGGTGGAAGCTACGTTTTTGTGCAAAAATACTTTCATAAAATGCAAGAGTGGAACGCCACAAGCGTAAGCGAGCAAGAAAAGGTTATAGGCCGCTCAAAAGAACTTGATATCGAGATGAGCGATGATGTAAAACCTAGCAATTCACACTCAGCTGCTGCAAACGTAGGCGATGATAAAAAGGTTGTGCGCGGCAATATGCCATTTACTGAGGGTAGCAAAACTGGCACTTACTTCATCGCTTATGCGAGCACATTTTCAACAGTTGAGCTTATGCTTAAAAAGATGTTTATCGGCGAGCCAAAGGGCAACTCAGATAGGCTACTTGACTTTAGCACACCTGTTACTGGTGCGCTATATTTTGTGCCAACAGTTGATATGTTAAGCGATTATGAGGGCTAAATTTAAATGGGTGAGGCAACTTACCCTTTTAAATTTTAAATAAAAATGCCAGAGTGGTTTATTTACGCAGCCCTTTCGGCTATATTTGCTGCACTCACTGCACTCTTTGCAAAGCTTGGCGTAAAGGACATCGACAGCGATTTTGCAACATTTATAAGAACGATTGTTGTCGTCTTTATGCTTGTTTTACTTCTAAGTGTGGCTAAAAAATGGCAGCCACTAAGCTCGCTAAGCCCTAAAAACTGGCTCTTTCTCATACTAAGTGGCATAGCTACCGGGCTATCTTGGCTAATGTATTTTAAAGCGATGCAAGTTGGCAAGGTTTATCGAGTGGCGCTGGTTGATAAATTTAGCGTTGTGATTGCTATTATTTTGGCTGTCATCTTTCTTGGTGAGAGGCTAAATTACAAAGAAATTTTAGCCATTTGTCTTATTATTTCAGGCGTTATTTTATTGATTTTCAAGTAAAAATTTATACTCTATATCTAGCAAAATAACAAAAAACAAAACTAGCTTATTTAATGGCATTTTGTGATCTAAAATTTATTCAAAAATTTTTAATTATCAAGATATCTTTATTAATTTTTAAAAAGCATTAAATAGAGGGTAAATTTAATACTAATTTTAATTCTTTTTCGATAGATTAAAGCGATTATAACTTTTTAAAGGAGGAAAGATGAAGTCCATAACTTCAAAGATAGCGATGATTATCATCTCATTGCTAGTTATTTCGTTTGCTGCTATTTCAGCAGTCAGCTACTATACAGCGGAAAGTAAGGTAGTAGAGTTGGTCAGCCAGACCCAGGATCAGATTCTAAGTGACATCAAAGCTACTACGGATTCTTTTTTTGAAGATTATTTAGAAGTTGCCAAAAAGTCTGCTTCAGATATAGCACAAATACCAAATAATGATGACTCGTACATGGAAAAAACAAAAATGCAAAAAGAAAGCGTTAGTCATCTAGTTACTGATATTTTTTATGGTCGCGAGAGTGATGGACATTTTTTCCAATCAGATGGAACTAGAACAACTCCAGCCGATAACTACGATCCTAGAACTAGAGGCTGGTATAAAGCAGCAAAGAGTGCAAATGGTGCTATATATACCGAACCTTACAAAGCTGCCTTGTCTAATGCTTTAGTAATTAGCTTTGCCGCTCCAGTAAATAAAAATGGAAATTTTGATGGTGTTTTGGGGCTTGATTTAAATATAGATGCTTTAAGTAAAAAAATTCTCGAAATGGGTAAAACGAAATACGGTTACGTCTTTTTAATGAACAAAGACGGCTTAATGCTAATGCACAATGACCCAAACAATGTTGGTAAAACCGTTCCTGCTAGCAAATATATTGCTGAGGTTTTTGCAGCTAAAAAATTTGATGAAAATGGACTTATCCCTTATACAAACTATAAAGGCGAAAACGTAACCGCTAAAGTCCTTCCTATAAATGATCAGGGCTGGCTGGCCGTAGCCGCTATCGGAGCAGATACTTTTTCGTCTAATACCTTACCTTTATTAAAAGCTCAAATAATCCTAGCCGTAGCTTTTATAGTCATACTTTCGGCTATCGTATTTACTCTTCTTAAAAAATCCCTTAGCCCTATTAGAACTATTCAAACCAAGCTTGAAGACGCGTTTAAATTCATCACCTACGAAACCCCTAACGCTCCGGAAAAGCTAGTAGTAACTACCAAAGACGAATTCGGCAGAATGAGCGAATCTATTAACGATAATATAGAAAAAGTCCTTAACGGCGTTAAAAAAGACAGCGCCTTAATAGAGGAGATGAACGGTATAGCAAATCTCATGATAAAAGGACACATGGGGGCTAAGATTAACTCCGTCCCTAATAATCCGGCTTTAGTTCAGTTAAAAGATCTGCTAAATAAATTCTTTGCGTCAATTTCTGAAAATTTAAAAGGAATAGCGGTAGTTTTAGCTTCTTACAATAAAAACGACTACACTCCTAGACTAGAGCTAAAACCGGAGCTTGAAAGCGATCTAAGAGATATGATAGTAGGCCTTCAAAGCGCGGGCGACGCAGTAAGCAATATGCTAAGGGAAAATTTAAAAGAAGCTCAGGTTCTAGAAGAAAAAGCTAAAATCCTAGCAGAGTCCATGAGAACCCTAACCGACGGAGCTCATAAGCAAGCCGACTCCATCCAAGAAAGTGCGGCGGCTATAGAAGAGATGAGCAGTTCTATGAACGCCATTAGTCAAAAGGCCAGCGACGTAACAAGACAAAGCGAAGAGATTAAAAATATCATCGTTATTATTAGAGATATAGCCGATCAAACCAATCTACTTGCTCTAAACGCAGCTATAGAGGCAGCTAGAGCGGGCGAGCACGGTAGAGGCTTTGCGGTAGTTGCCGACGAAGTGCGAAAACTAGCAGAGCGAACTCAAAAATCACTTGGTGAGATCGAAGCTAATGCAAATGTTCTAGCTCAAAGCATCAATGAGATGAGTGAGAGCATCAGAGAGCAAAGCGAAGGCATAAATATGATAAATCAAAGCGTAAGTCAGATCGACAGTATTACAAAACAAAATATTAATATTGTTGGTACAACAAATGAAATTACTGACCAAATAGATGACATGGCTAAGACAATAGTAGCCGACGTTAGAAAGAATAAATTTTAATCTTAGACCGAATTTAGGGGTTTGCTTCCCCTAAATTCTAATTTTATCTCGCTGATTTTAACTATCTAAAATAAAAAAATAATTCAAAATTATTATTTAATGTATACATCACTATTTTGTAATTAATATTATTTAAGACTATTTAATATAAAAAAATATAAAATCGTATCTTAATTTTTTGTAAAAGGAAAGTAAATGCGATCAATTGCAAACAAAATATCTTTAATGCTCATACTGGCATTATTCATATCATTCTCGCTAATATCTTTAGCTAGCTATAGCACAGCTCATGATAAAGCCATTGAGTTAGTAATACAAACTCAAAAGCAAATCTTAAAAGATGTGAAAATCGCACTAAATAGCTTTTTTACTAATAATCAGTATGCTATAGAGAAAATGGCTGAGACTCTTAGTAAAATAAGCGAGAAAAGTGATGGCTCGATGAATGCTGATGGCATAAATTTAGCTTTATCTCAAGCAAAAGCTATATCTGGAAAAGAGATCACTCTTGTTTACGCTGGATATGAGAATGGGGCTATGTTTAGATCAAATGGGCAAAATAAAGCTGGGTATGATCCAAGAGTTAGAGGATGGTATAAACAAGCTAAAGCCGAGAATAAACCAATATATACTGATCCATATATGGCAGCTTCATTAAATGCAATGGTTATAACCTTTGCTGCACCTATTAAAAATATTGGAGTTACGGGCATAGATACATCTATTGAGGAGTTGAGCAATAATATATCGCAAATCAGTAAGACTGAATACAGCTATGCTTTTGTTACAGATCAAAATGGCAACGTAATAATGCACCCAAATAAAGAATTAGTCGGCAAACCTCATGAGATCGCAAAGAGTCTAATAAAACAATATAATGAAAAGAAATTTGATGAAAATGGATTAATAGCATATAAAAATACAAAAGGCGAAGATGTCTATGTCTATATGTTAGAGATAAATGATAAAGGTTGGTTGGCAATAACAGCTATGGATCAAAATATCTTTAGCTCGCATACTTTGCCTATTTTAAAAGTTCAAATTATTTTAGCCTTTATATTTATAGTTGTCTTGTCTGCATTCGTATATTTCTTACTAAAAAGATCGCTTAATCCGATTAAAACTATTACAGATGCTTTGGTTAGTTTCTTTAGATTTTTAAATTTTGAGATAAAAGAGCCAGTTGTTTCAAAGGTGGCAACAAAAGATGAATTTGGCGTAATGAGCAAACTAATAAATGATAATATTACTAAAATTTTTGACAATGCCGATCAAGACTCTAGAGTGGTATCTCAATCTGTTGAGACTGCAAAGGCGATAGAAAATGGAAATCTAAAAGCAAGAATAGTAGATGTTCCAGCTAATCCAAAACTAATTGAATTAAAAGATGTCTTAAATAAAATGCTAGATGTTTTGGAAAAAAGAGTCGGTAGCGATTTAAATATGATCCAAAAAACTTTTAATGATTTTAGAAATTCTGATTTTACTTCAAGAATTTTGGATGCCAAAGGCAATGTCGAACTAGTAACAAATGAGCTTGGCGAAGAGATAGCTAATATGCTTGCGTTTAACTTAAAACAAGCACAATTCTTAGAAGAAAAAGCTAAAAATTTAGATGCATCAATGAAGCAAGTAACTCAAGGTGCTAGCACACAGGCAAATTCTCTCCAAGAAAGTGCTGCTGCGATCGAGCAAATGAGTAGCTCAATGAGCGCAATTAGCCAAAAGACTGTAGATGTTATAAAACAATCTGAAGAGATTAAAAACATCATCGTTATTATTAGAGATATAGCCGATCAAACAAATTTACTTGCTCTAAACGCAGCTATCGAAGCGGCGCGTGCTGGTGAGCATGGACGAGGCTTTGCTGTGGTCGCAGATGAAGTTAGAAAACTAGCTGAACGAACTCAAAAATCACTTGGTGAGATCGAAACTAATGCAAATATACTTACTCAAAGCATTAACGAGATGAGTGAGAGCATCAGAGAGCAAAGCGAAGGCATAAATATGATAAATCAAAGCGTAAGCCAGATAGATAGCATTACAAAGCAAAATGTTGATATCGTGAGCTCAACGAATGAAATCACCGCCCAAATCGATGAAATGGCTAAGACAATAGTAGCTGATGTTAAAAAGAATAAATTTTAACCTTATAGCTTAACACCTAAAATTTTATTAATATTTCATCCTCAAAATTTGAGGATGAAAATAACTCCTTTTTATCTATAATCTTAAAATTATTTTTTGTTTTTTAAATATAATAAAATTTTTAAAAATTATCTAATTTTTATAGCTTTATAGTGATATTGCTAGTTAAATTTTTATAGATTATGTTTGCCGTAAAGTAATGAAAATTATTAGAATTTATTCTTGCAATTATTGATATTTCAGTAAGGAGATAAAATTTTTAATAATACTTTATGTTACTTTTTTACTCAAGTATTTAAAAACAATTTTACTTTGTTTTCTTTAGCTTTTTGATAACTACTCTAAAATTTTTAAATTTTATTAAATAGGATTTTCTTTTAAAATCGTACTTTGTGAGAAAATTAATATTTTTATGTAGAAAAATATTTACATTTTTAGCTTAAGTTTTTTGAAATTTTTGTAAATATAAATCAGTTGTAAATAAGTTTTGCAAGGTTAATATCAATTAAATTTGTTTTAAATCTTTAAAGGAGAAAGAATGAATCGACGAGAATTCATAAAAAGTGCTGCGGCTAGTGCTGCTTGCGCAAGTGCTGGTATAGCTGTGCCAAGCTCGCTAAGTGCAGCAAGCGAAGCAGAAAAAGGCTGGCGTTGGGACAAAGCTGCCTGTAGATTTTGCGGAACTGGATGTGGCATCATGGTCGCAACCAAAGAGGGCAAGATAGTAGCTGTGAAAGGAGATCCAGAAGCACCTGTAAACCGTGGTCTAAACTGTATCAAAGGCTATTTTAACGCCAAAATCATGTACGGTGAGGATAGGATAACTCATCCACTTTTACGTGTAAACGAAAAAGGAGAATTTGACAAAAAAGGCAAATTTAAGCAAGTAAGCTGGAAACAAGCATTTGATGTCATGGAGACTCAGTTTAGAAAAGCATATGATGAACTAGGACCTCACGGTATCGGAGTTTTAGGTTCTGGTCAATATACTATTCCAGAAGGTTACGCTGCCGTTAAGCTTATAAAAGGTGGTTTTAGAAGCAACAGTATTGATCCAAACGCAAGACACTGTATGGCAAGTGCGGTCGTTGGCTTCATGCAAACATTTGGTATAGACGAGCCATCAGGCTGTTTTGATGACATTGAGCTTACAGATACTATTGTAGCTTGGGGCGCAAACATGGCTGAGATGCACCCAATCCTTTGGGCACGCGTGAGCGATAGAAAGCTTAGCGATCCTGATAAAGTAAAGGTAGTAAATTTAAGCACATATTCAACTAGAACTTCAAACCTAGCTGACATCGAGATCATTTTTGCTCCATCATCTGACTTGGCTATCTGGAACTACATTGCTCGTGAGATAGTTTATAACCACCCAGAGATGATTGATGAAGAATTTGTTAAAAAACACTGTGTATTTACAACCGGTCCAGCCGATATCGGATATGGTCTTCGCACAGACATTAATCATAAAAAATATGCTCCAAGCGAACTAGACACTGCTGCTACCGAGAAGTCAAAGGTGGTAAGTGAGGCTGAGGGTGTTACACTTGCATATCTTGGACTAAAAGCTGGCGATACACTAGAAAATAAAAATGCTGCAAAAGCTGGCGCACATTGGCAAATAACATTTGAAGAGTTTAAAAAAGCTCTTGCGCCTTACACGCTTGACTTTACAGCAAAGGTAGCAAAAGGCGATCCTAACGAAGATATTAATGAGTTTAAAGCAAAACTAAAAGCACTTGCTGATCTTTATATAGAGAAAAACCGCAAAGTTGTTAGTTTCTGGACGATGGGCTTTAACCAACACCAACGTGGTACATGGGTAAATGAGCAAGCTTATATGGTTCACTTCTTACTCGGTAAACAAGCACTTCCAGGCTCAGGAGCATTTTCTCTAACTGGTCAACCAAGTGCGTGCGGTACAGCAAGAGAGGTTGGAACATTTGTTCACCGCTTGCCAGCTGACATGGTTATTGATAATCCAAAACATAGAGAGATAACTGAAAAAATTTGGAAACTTCCTTCCGGAACACTAAGTGGTGTACTCGCTTCTCACTACGTAAAAATGATGCGTGATCTTGAAGATGGCAAGGTTAAATTTATCTGGGTTCAAGTAAACAACCCATGGCAAAATACTGCAAACGCAAACCACTGGATAAAAGCAGCTCGTGAGATGGATAACTTCATCGTTGTAAGTGATCCTTATCCAGGAATTTCTGCAAAAGTAGCCGACCTTATTCTTCCAACTGCGATGATCTATGAAAAATGGGGTGCTTACGGTAACGCTGAGAGAAGAACGCAACACTGGAGACAGCAAGTACTTCCTGTTGGTGAGGCTATGCCTGATATTTGGCAAATGATGGAGTTTAGTAAGCGCTTTAAGCTAAAAGATGTTTGGGGTGAGAAAAAAGTAAATGACAAAGTTACACTTCCAAACGTGCTTGATGCTGCAAAAGCTATGGGATATAGCGAAGAAGATACGCTATTTGATGTACTTTTTGCTAACGAAGAGGCTAAGAAATTTAGTGCAAACGATCCTATTATGGAAAACTACGACAATACAGAAGTATTTGGCGATAGCAGAAAAGTGATCGGTTCAGATGGTAAAGAATTTAAAGGATATGGATTTTTCGTTCACAAATATCTTTGGGAAGAGTATAGAAAATTTGGCGTTGGCCACGGCCACGACCTAGCCGACTTTGACACATACCATAAGGTAAGAGGTCTTAGATGGCCAGTAGTTGATGGCAAAGAGACTCAGTGGAGATTTAATACTAAATTTGACCCATATGCTAAAAAAGCTGCTCCAAATGAGAAATTTGCATTCTATGGCAACAAAAATGCAGCACTTCCAACAGGAGATCTAAAAGGCGTTACAAATAAAGATAAAACATCTCTTGCAAATAAAGCAAAAATTTTCTTCCGCCCTTACATGGATCCGTGCGAGATGCCAAACAAAGAGTATCCATTCTGGCTATGTACTGGCCGTGTTCTAGAACACTGGCATACAGGTACGATGACTATGCGTGTTCCTGAGCTTTATAGAGCCGTCCCAGAGGCGCTTTGCTACATGCACGAAGATGACGCTAAAAAACTTGGTGTACTTCAAAACGAGATCGTTTGGGTCGAATCACGCCGTGGCAAGGTAAAAGCAAGAGTAGATCTAAAAGGCAGAAATAAGCCGCCAGTAGGTCTTGTTTATGTGCCTTTCTTTGATGAAAACGTATTTATAAATAAAGTCTGCCTTGACGCTACTTGCCCAATCTCAAAAGAGACTGATTATAAAAAGTGTGCGGTTAAAATTTATAAGGCGTAAATATGGCTGATATGGAATTTTCAAGTAGGCGAGAGGCTTTAAAATTTGGAGCTAAGGCTGCGATTTTAGCACTTGGTGGAGGCTTTGTTTGGTCGCTTAGCGCTAAAGCTTCGCCACTTATGCTTCTTAGGCCTCCTGGTGCAAAAGAAGAGAAGCAATTTTTACAAAGCTGCATTAGGTGTGGGCTTTGCGTAGAGGCTTGTCCATTTGATACGCTAAAGCTCTCATCGCTAGAAGATGGCATAAGCATTGGAACGCCTTATTTTGAGCCTAGAAAAATTCCTTGCTATATGTGTGAAAATATCCCATGTGTGCCAGCCTGTCCGACCGGAGCTTTGGACGTAAATTTAGTAAGCACAAAAGGTAAGCTTGACATAAATAAGGCCAAAATGGGTGTTGCGGTGGTCGATATGAAAAACTGCGTGGCACACTGGGGTATACAGTGCGATGCTTGTTACAGGGCTTGTCCTCTTTTGGACAAAGCCTTGTATCTTGAATATCGCCGTAACGAAAGGACGCAAAAGCATGCCTTTTTGCTTCCAGTGGTCGATAGCGACATCTGCACCGGATGTGGCCTATGCGAGCGAGCCTGTATCACTAAAAAAGCAGCCATTACCGTGTTAAACCGCGATGCGGTGCTTGGCAAAGTAGGCGATAACTACGTCAAAGGCTGGATAAAAGAAGATGAAAGACGCATAGACGATGCAGACAGCAAAATAAAGCTTGACATTAAAAAGGCGACTGATTATCTAAATGGTGGTGAGCTATGAAATTTTTAATCTTAAGACGAATAACTCAAATTTCTATCCTAGCACTATTTGTCCTAGGAAATTTTTACGGAGTTAAGATACTTGGCGGAAATTTAAGCTCATCTTTGCTTTTTGGAAAAATTCCACTAAGCGATCCATTTGCTTTGGTTCAAATTTTACTTGCGAGCTTTAGCGCTGGCATAAATGCAATTATTGGAGCTGGCATTATCTTTGCATTTTATGCACTGGTTGCTCCAAGAGCGTTTTGTTCGTGGATATGCCCGATAAATTTGCTAACTGATATTGCTTTTAAACTAAGAGAGAAATTTGGTTTTAAGGGCGAGAAGGTCTTAAATGTGAGTAAAAATTTACGTTATTATTTGCTGGCTCTTGCTCTTATATTAAGCCTTGCTTTATCTTATCCAGTATTTGAGAGCGTTAGCTATATTGGCATTATTCAGCGTGGCGTTATTTACGGCTCAGCTAGTGCTTTAGGCATAGCGGTTGCGATCATTGCTTTTGATATGTTTGTGTTAAAGCGTGGTATTTGCTCGCACGTTTGTCCGCTTGGTGCCTTTTACGCCATCATCTCAAAATTTGCCCTAATTAGAGTAAAACATGATGCCCAGGCTTGCACAAAATGTATGAAATGCAAGCTTATTTGCCCAGAGATGCAAGTGCTTGACATGATCGGTAAAGAGAGCCGCTCGGTAAGCTCAAGCGAGTGCATAAGCTGTGGCAGGTGCATTGATGTTTGTGGAGACGGAGCTTTGAAATTTAGTATTAGAAATTTAAGGAGAGAAAAATGAAAATAAAAATAATGATGCTTGGAGGATTGTGTGCTGCGTTTTTTGCGGCGTGTACTTTTAATAATCCAAGTATTAGTGATTCGCAAATCGGCTTTAGAAATATCGATTTGCTAGACGATAAAGACGTTGTACTAAAAGATGTGAACTACACAAAAGAGCCAGCTGGTATGTCAAAGAAATTTGATAGGTCTTTTGAAAATGCACCGCCATTTATCCCACACGATACTGAGGGTTTAGTACCTATCACAAAGGATATGAATATGTGCGTAACCTGCCATATGCCTGAGTTTGCAAAAGATAGTGGAGCAACACCGATACCATCATCTCATCTTTATGACATCAGAAATAAAAAAGATCTTGCAGGCAAGCTTGATGATGAAAGATATAACTGCACAACATGCCACGTTGAGCAACAAACTGGCTTAACTCAGCTGGTTGGTAATAAATTTAAGCCTGACTTTAGAGATAAAAACGGCACTCATAAGTCAAACTTACTAGATGTTTTAAACGATGGTGTTAAATAATGCAAAGCAGGCGAGAGCTTTTTAGTAAAATTTTGGGGGCAAAATTTGCTCCCAAATTTATAACTCCGCCATTTTTTAGCGGAGAGTTTGACTGCGGTGGATGCGATGCTAGCTGCGTAAATGCTTGTGAAAAAGAGCTTCTTAGCTTTGAAAATGAAAGGGTAGTTTTTAAAGTTAAAAAGCTGGGCTGTGACTTTTGCGAAGAGTGCGCAAAGGCTTGTGAGAGTCTTGGTAAGAAGACATTAAGCTTAAACTCACCAAAGAGTATAAATGCAAAAGTTAGCATCGATGTTTCTAGCTGTCTAGCATGGAACGATACAATCTGCTACAACTGCCTTGATGCTTGCAAATTTAAAGCAGTCGAATTTCTTGGCGTTTTTAGACCTATTGTTAATCAAAACTGCGTAAGTTGCGGCGAGTGCTTTGATGTTTGCTTTAAAAATTCACTTCAAATGGAGGCCTTATGAGAGCTTTGTTTTTTATTTTTTGTCTATTAAATTTTATCTTTGCAAGCGAGATCACCACTCCATATAAGCAAATAGAGGCTAGTGCAAATGTGCTAAGCACAACGTTAATAAATGGCAAACTTTTTATTGCAACTGATGGAGGGACGGTTGAAATTTATGATCCTAAAGAGTCTAAATTTGAAGAGATCATCAAAATGGATGATATAAAAACCTACGTTAGTGATCATGAAAGACCAAAAATTTTAAGCATTGATGAAATTGATGGCAAAACTCTTATACTTAGCGAAGGTGATTACGCTACAAAGGTGCTTCATCTAAGAGAAAATGGGCAGATGAGAAGCATAAAAATGGATAATCAAGCGATAAAAAAGGCATTATTTTTAGATAATGAGCATGTTGCACTTGCTTCAATTAGCAATGAAATTTACTTTTTAAACCTAAAAAGTGGCGAAATTTATGATAGCTTTAAAATTTCAATTGCGATGCTTTCAGATATGGAGATAAGCGAAGATAGAAGCACGCTAGCTATCGCTTGCGAGAGTGGGAAGGTCTACTTTTATAACATAAAAGCTAAAAAAATGGATCAAATTTTAGACATTCATACAGACAATATCTACGACATCTCATATAAAAATGGCGTCATGATCAGCGGAGGCACCGACAGGATCGTGGGGATATTTTCAGCTGGAAGCCTAAAAAAGATAAATACTGGCTTTTTGGTCTATGGCGTCGGCCTTAGCGATGATGGCAGAGTGGCGGCTTATATGAGCGATGAGATGAGCGATGTAAATTTAGTTGATAGCAAAAGCTTAGAAAATATCGCAATGCTAAAAACTGGACAAAGCACGATAAATAGCATAGTTTTTATAAGCGATAACGAAGTCGTAACTTCAGCCTATGAGAATAAAATTTTGTTTTGGAGAATTAAATGAATATTTCAAGTTTGATAGTTTATACGGACAATAAAAATGAAAGTGTAAAAAACGAAATAAAAAAGCTAAAAGAGTGTGAAATAATAACTGACGCAGACGATAGAATCGTAGTGGTAGTTAGCTCAGATAGTATTGAAGATGAGATAAAAAATTTTAAAAAGATAGAAGTTATCAGCGGAGTAGTGAGCGTTGCGATGGTTTATAGCTATCAAGAAGATGCCGAAGAAAATAGGAAAAAACTAGAAGAAAATGGCAAGATAAGTGAAATTTTAACAAGTGATGAGGTAAAGGCTGAGGATATTACTTATGGCGGCAGCGTACATCATAGAGTGAAATAGTAAAACTTAAATTTTTAGCTTTTGTATTGTGATTAAAATTTATAGTGCAAAAGCCTACCTTTCGTATAGATCTTCTTAACAAATTCATTGCTAGTACTGCTTATATTTAATCAACTTTGTTTGGCTTGTAGATTAAATTTATGTTCAAGGGTTAATAGATTTCGGGTGAAAAAAATTACTCAGCAAGCATTAAAATCAAAAGTTATAGTAAGTGAATTAAATTTTAGCTTAGAAGATCTTGAGATGATGCTTGCATAAAGAATTTTGGTAGGCCATTTTTGGCTTACTAATTTTATAGCCTAAGGTCTATCTTTGATCAAATTTAATAAATTTTCTCCAATATTTTCATTTGTTAGATTTGAAATTTCTTTATAAAAATTTCCTTTTTTGTCTATTAAATATATTGAAGAGCTGTGAGCAACAGAGTAGCCCATGGCTGAGTTTTCAAGACGGACTTTTTGAAATTTTACACCATAGGTTTTTGCCACTTCTTTTAAGGCGTTTAGTTTTAATCCATCGGCATCTTTATAGAAATTTTTTGCCATTAGAGTTAAATTTTCAGGAGTATCGCGTTCAGGATCAAGTGTAATAAAAAGTAGCTCAAAGTCATCTCTTTTTAGCTTGTTTAGTTCATCGCCAATCAAAGAGAGCGCAGTAGGGCAGACATCGGGGCAAAAAAGATAACCAAAATATATAACTTTGTACTTTCCGTCGTAATTTTTAAGACTTACTTCACCATTTTGTGAAAGTGCCTTAAAATCATACTTGTTTGGCTTTATTAGCAAAAGTGCAACACCTATACAAATTAAGATTATTATTAAGCCCCAAAATGCCTTTTTCATCGTTACCCTCTATAATTTTAGATCAAAATCTACAAAAAAACCAGTTTCTTTTTCGTCATCAAGCACTTTAAATCTATATCTCATAAGCTCGACAACGCAAGCACTTAGCACTACTTGAGCAGTTAAGTTATCGCCTCTTGGCTCAAGCCTTGCTTTAATCGATCCCATATTCATATTTATGCCGTCTATTTCAAGACTAGGATTTTTTAGCCCTAAATTTTTACCGTTAATGATTTTAAAGCTAAAAGGCCTCATAGCATAAATAGGTCTTGGTGAGATGTCTATTTTTAGCTTTACGCCTTTAAATTCCATCTCACAAGATTTGTTGTTTAGATCACATTTTAAAGGATCTAGCGATGTGTTTACATCGGCAAATTCAGGTGGATCTTCTTTGCTTGTTGTCATAAGCTTATAGCCTATCGAAAAAGCACCTAGAACAATAAAGATAAATGAAAAAATAATTATGATTTTTTTCATTATTTAAAGTTTTTAGTTACTCCGATATTATCAAGCTTTATGCTCTCGCCATTGCTAAATTTTAGCTCTAAATCAACTTTATCACCATCTTTTAATGGTTTATTTAGATCCATAAGCATAATGTGTAAACCGCCAGGAGCTAGTTTTGTTTCGCCATTTTTTGGGATCACTGCATCTTCGATTTGAACCATAGCCATCATACCATCATTCATTTTGTGTGTATGAATTTCTGTACTTTTGCAAACGCTTGAATGAGCGCCAATAAGCTTTACATCAGAATTTGAAGCATTTTTTATATCCATAAAAATTGCACTATTGTTTGTGCCAGGTTTTGTATCTCTAGCTCTAACATTTTCTAGGCTGATATCAGCCGCTATAAGGGTAGAAGCTACAAGCATCGCACCAAAAACGAATTTCTTCATATTTTTCCTTTGTGATAAAATTAATAATGGTTTTCACATTATACACTTAGGATTACTTAATTTACCTTTAAAACCTAAAAATATAAATTTTTTAGGATATAATTACGGACTAAATTTTACTTTTTGGGATATTTCACTTGAAAAAAATTATATTTTTCTTCATCGCGTTATCGCCTTGTCTTTTTGCCCAAAATTACGAAGAAATTTACTTAAAAAATGGCTCAGCTGCTGTTATTGATGCCATCGAAAAAAATATTTTAAGTAAGGATTACTGGCTAAAAAAGCTTGAGGGCAAGGATGTAAGATATGGATATTATGACAACGAGATACTTCTAAGTGTAGTTGATAAAACTAAAAAGAAGCTTGAAGTGATCTCTTATAATGGCGGCATTACAAAAAAGCTTTTTAGCTCAAGCGTTATAGTTGGCAAAAATGGTGATAAGCTTCTTGAAGGCGATCTAAAAACACCGGTTGGAGTGTATCAGCTTACACGTAGATTTACGCCAAATGATAGATATCTTGGCCCACTTGCATTTTCGCTTTCATACCCAAATTTGCTTGATAAGCTTGCAAAGCGAAATGGCGGTGGCATTTGGATACATGGCTATCCACTTGATGGTCAAAGGACAGATGAGCTAAAAACAAAAGGCTGCGTGGCTATGCAAAATGATACTTTGATGAAATTCGATGATATTGTGGATCACAAAAAAACACTTGCATTTATCTATGAAGATAAGCGTCCAGAAGCTAGCGCAAAAGATATTGCAGTTATCATTTCTGGACTTTTGGGCTGGAAAAAGACATGGAGTGAGAGCGACATTGAAAACTATCTTAAATTTTACGATAAAAACTTTGAGCGATACGATGGTATGAGCTTGGAAAAATTTAAAAGTATGAAGCGGGCTATTTTTTCTAAAAAAGAGAAAAAACGCATTAGTTTTTCAAATTTTCTCATCACGCCTTATCCAAATCTTAAAAATGATAGGCTTTTTCGTGTGAGTTTTTATGAGGATTATGTTTCAGATACGCACAAATTTGCTGGGCAAAAGACGCTTTATGTGAAGCTTTATAACGATGATATGAAAATTTTTATAGAGGAGTAAAAGTGGAAAAATCTCAAGAAGTAAAAGAAAAAATCGAAAAAATTTTAGAGGCAAGAGCTGCTTTTTTTGCTGAGCTTGACCGTCAGGTTCCAAAGAAGAATGGTACTGATGTTTTTGATTTTAGCAAAGTAAAAGAGGCTGATCTGAAAGAAATTTACGCTAAATTTTATGCATTTGATTACAACGTAAGAAAACTTTTACCGGATGTTTATACGGCTTTTAATGTGAATTTTAATGTCTGAAATACGCCTAAATAAAGCTTCATATATTCATAACCTCACTCAAATTTGTGCTAAAGCCGGTGGTAAAGAAAAAGTAATAATTGTATTAAAAGACAATGCTTATGGTCATGGCGCAAGACTTATTGCAAATGAAGCTAAAAAATTTGGTATAGAAATTTGTGCTGTAAAAAGTGAGTTTGAGGCAAATGAAATTTCTGACATATTTGAAAATATTCTCATTCTCTCACATATCCCAACTGGAAATGAAAGCAGCAAATTTATCTATGCGATAAATGATATAGAGGCGCTTTTAAAGATAAAAGATGGCTCAAAAATCAACCTTGCAATTGACACTGGTATGCATAGAAATGGGCTTGATATTAGCGAGCTTGATTATGCGTTTGAAATTTTAACAAGAAGGAATTTGGAGCTTCTTGGAGCTTATACTCATTTTCGTGCAAGTGATGAGCTAAATGCTGACTATTTTGTGCAAAGGGAAAATTTTAGGGTAGCAAAAGAGAAAATTTTAGCTCTTTGCGATGAGTTTGGTATAAAAAAACCGATCTTTCACTCTCACAACTCAGCTGCTCTTGAAAGAGTAAGCGAAATCGATGATGATATGGTGCGTGTTGGCATCGCTCAGTATGGATACGCTCAGTTTGGTGATAGTTTGGGCTTAAAGCCGGTACTTTCACTATGGGCAAAAAGAGTTAGTAGGCGTATTTTAAAAAGTGGTCAAAGTGTTGGATATGGCGCTAAATTTAGCGCAAAAGAAGATATAAATGTAGCCACTTATGATCTTGGATATGGCGATGGATTGCTAAGATACAATGGATGTGGTGAGCTAAGACTTGCCAATAACGAGCCAATACTGGGCAAAATTTCTATGGATAGCTTTAGTTGTAAAGATAGCGGCGAGTGGGTCTGTGTCTTTGAGGATGCAAATATTTGGGCAAAATTTTTTGATACGATAAGTTATGATATTTTAGTAAAGCTCTCGCCAAATATCACTAGGAAATTTATATAAAGGCAATATATGAAAAAGATTGTTTTATTAGCTCTTGCTAGCCTTGCTTTTGGTGTGCAAGAGAGTGAGTTTAAAATTTATGAGCAGATATTAAATCAGCTTGATACTAAGCAGATCCCAGCTTTTGTCGTCCAAACTGCAAAGCCAAATTTGCCAAGCAGGGTCGATGAGATGATTACGCTAAAAGATGTAAGCAGCAGCGGGCTAAACATACACGGTGAGTTTGTTTTAAACGAGACCAAGACAAAGAGAATAAAAGGCTACAACAAAGCTCAAATTTTAGCTTTAAAAGATGAGTTTTATAAAAATGGAAAAGATGCGCTTTGCAATTCAGGTATGGCAAGAGCTGTGCTAAATCGTGGCATCACTCTAAGTGGTAGTTACAGCTTTGAGGGTAGGCATTTTTTTGATATAAATTTGGATAAAAGTAGTTGCGAGTAGTCATTTTTTTACTGTTTTTTTACTCGCTTGCCCTGGCTCTTACGCCAGATATGGCAGCGAAAAATCATGCAACTTACTACAAAAAAAAGCTCCCATTTATCTGCACGCCAACACTTACGCTTAATGATATCTTAAATATCGGTGATACGCTCATTTATAGATATGCCATCAAACACGCAAGAAAGCAAGAGATTAAAAGGCTTGAAGAGAAAGAGCTTTTAGAATTTATCGAAGCTATCAAAAAAGAGAATTTGCGAACTGCTTGCAAAGATAAAGAGATCTTAAATATGCTAAGCATCGGTGTCACCTTGGATGAGCTTTTCTATTCAGAAAATGGTGAGCTTATTTTTGAGTATACTATAGAAGATCGTGACTGCAAGATATTGCAGTGAAATTTGGGGCTAAATTTCGGTTTTTTGGTTGAAAATTTGATCCTTTACAATTTTAAAATTCTATTTACTTACAAGAATCGACTACTGATTTTAGGCCTCGAAAAGTTTGCCACTAAAATCAGAGCCGAAATTACTCGCTCATGAAATTTAAAATTTTTGTAAATTTATAAATTTAAAGCCAAAAAAGATGACAGAAAAAGAAATTTAGCCCAAATTTTACTAAAGGCTAAATTTTTACATACTTCTTTTTATTTCTTGCTCAAGCCTTTGAAGCTCAGCGATCCTATCGCTAGTGCTTGGATGCGTTCTAAAAAGTACGCCAAGCTTGTTAGTTAGCGAGCCAAATGGATTTACGATAAACATATGAGCACTTTGTTCGCTTGCATTTTGCATAATGTAAGAATTTGAGTAGCTCTCAAGCTTTCTTAGAGCACTTGCAAGCCACTCTGGGTGTCCTGTTAGATAGGCTGCGCCTTTGTCCGCCTTGTACTCGCGCTCCCTTGAGATCGCCATTTGGATGATTGTGGCAGCTATTGGCATGAGTATAGCAAGTGCTAGCATAACGATGGCATTACCGCCACCTCTTCTTGAACCGCTGCTTTGCCCAGCAATACCACCAATCTTAGCAAAATTTGCAAGCATTGCGATAGCGCCAGCTAGTATGGCAGCGATTGAGCCAGTTAGGATGTCGTAATGCCTTACGTGGCTTAGCTCGTGAGCTAGCACACCCTCGATCTCGTTTTCATTTAAAATTTTTAAAAGCCCCTCGGTTACTGCAACGGCTGCATGGCTTGGGTTTCTGCCCGTGGCAAAGGCATTTGGTACCTCTTCTGGTATGATGTAAATTTTTGGCATAGGCAAATTTGCCTTTTGTGTGAGACGAGATACGATCTCATAAAGCCCGTGAGCGTTACTCTCATCGACTGGGATAGCGTTATATCTTTTAAGCACCAGAGTATCACTAAAAAAATATGAAAAGATATTTGTGCCAGTTGCTATCAAAAAGGCGATCATCATGCCATGCTCACCGCCAATATATCCGCCAACAGCGATAAAAATCAGCATTAAAGTAACCATTAAAAAAGCAGTTTTAAAAATTTCCATTTTTGTCCTTATTCTTTTATAGCATTTGGCAAGATCGCAGCATCGATGTTAAATTTTACAAGTTGTGTCAGTTCGATTTCGTCTTTTATTAAAACAGCTATAAGCGCGTCAAATAAATAACTCTCAGCAATCTTTGCTAAATCTTTTGCAATGTCAATATCGGCAATAATAAATTTTGCTCCAGCAGCGTTTGCGACGATAGCTTCATTTAAATTTGAGACAAGGACGCTAAAGCTAGCACCAAGACTTAACGCTTTTTTTATCAAATTTCTATCAAATTTAAAAAGATTTTGCCTACCACTTAGCACATCTGCCTCGCCCTCACAAAGAAACAGTGGCTCAAATTTGATCAGCTCATCACCTAAAATTTTCATCTCTCACCCTTTATGCACTCTTTGCAGATGTATTTTCCGTCCCTTAGCACCATTTGATCGATGTCGCTAAAGACGCCGCATTTGCTGCACTCTTCGAAGTTGCTGGTGCTTATCTTGTCGCTTTTTTTTCTATTTTTAAAAAATATGATGTAAATCGCAACCAAAATCGCTACAAAAAGCAAGTATTTCAATGTATCTCCCCTCGGTTTTTGAGATTAAAAAATATGTAGTTTCTGTTTTTTTCATTATAAATTTGTGCGTCTATGCCTGAAATTTCCTCCATGACGCTAGAGCCCTTGTAGATGAGAAATTTAGTGCTCTCATCATAAAATCCCTTGCAAATTTTTATAAGCTCTTTTGTCTTGCTAAGCGCCCTTGAAGTGATGAGATCAGCCGTAAATTTATCTGCAAGCTCGATCTTTTGGCTATGAACTTCTAAATTTTGCAAGCTAAGCTCGATCTTAGCGTAGCTTAGAAATGATGACTTTTTGGCTATCGGCTCAAAAAGGTGCCACTTAGTGTGCGGCATCGCAAGTGCTAGAAATATCGCTGGAAAGCCAGCCCCACTGCCAACATCGATCGCAGTTTTAGCACTTAGATCAAAAATTTCAAGCGGCTTTATGCTATCAAGCACCTGCTCGCTTATGTCTTTATAATTGCTTAAGCTATGAACCTTATTAAATTTAGCAAAAATTTGAGCGTAAGCCTTTACTTTTTTGTTAAATTCAGCTGGCAAGCAAAGCTCATTTTTCATCACAAGATGTGTCCCATTTGCTCTTTTTTTACTTTCAAGTAGCCTTCGTTAAATTTGTTTGGTTTTATGACGATAGGCACGCGTTTTACAATCTTTACTGAGTTTAGTCCGTGAAGTTTTAATGGGTTATTTGTGAGTAAATTTACCTCTTTTATGCCGTAGTGATTTAAGATAAAGTCAACCACTTCGTATGTCCTCTCATCAGCCTTAAAACCTAGCTGGTGATTGGCTTCTATCGTGTCAAAGCCCTTGTCTTGGAGGCTGTAAGCGTTTATCTTGTTTAAAAGCCCGATATTTCTACCCTCTTGACGTAGGTAGATGACCATGCCGCCATTTTCTTCGATATATTTTAGGCTCGCTTCGAGCTGGTCGCGGCAGTCGCACTTTAGGCTTCCGATCGCATCGCCAGTTAGGCATTCGGAGTGAATTCTAAGATTTACCACTTCGCTTAGAGGCTCTTTGTAGATCACGAGGTGCTCTTTTGCCCCTTCTTTGAAGGCTTGAACCTTATAAGTGCCAAATCTTGAGGGTAGATTTGCTACATTTGAAATTTCTATTTTCATTTTAAATTTACTCCAACTATGCTAAACTAGCTAAAAATCAAGCATTTTAACAAAGAAAAGGCAAAAATATGTTTAAACGTTTTAGAAGATTGAGAATAAATCCAGCCCTAAGAGATATGATAAGAGAGACGAGCCTTAGCGTAAATGATTTTATTTATCCACTCTTTGTAGTCGAAGGCAAGGGCATTAAAAACGAAATTTCTTCAATGCCAGGCGTCTATCAAATGAGTATCGATGAGATTTTAAAAGAGTGCGAAGAGATAGTAAATTTAGGCATAAAATCGATCATTTTATTTGGCATACCAAGCCTAAAAGATAGCGTTGGCAGCGACGCACTAAGCAACGACGGTATCATCGCCACGACACTTCGAGCCATAAAAGATAAATTTCCAAATTTATTTGTCATCACAGATCTTTGCTTTTGCGAGTACACAGATCATGGCCACTGCGGCATTATCGACCACGTGCACAACACCATTGACAACGACGCCACACTTGAAATTTCAGCCAAACAAGCCTTGATACACGCTCAAAATGGCGCTGATATGATCGCACCAAGCGGTATGATGGATGGTATCATCGCAACGCTAAGAGAGGCGCTTGATAGCAATGGCTATGAAAATTTACCAGTGATGGCATACTCGACTAAATTTGCCTCAGCCTACTACGGACCATTTCGTGACGTGGCGCAAAGTGCACCAAGCTTTGGCGATAGAAAGAGTTACCAAATGGACAGCGCAAACCGCCTTGAAGCCATAAATGAGAGCTTGCAGGACGAGGCGCAAGGCGCTGATATATTGATGGTAAAGCCAGCGCTAGCCTATCTTGATGTTGTTAGAGAGCTTAGAAATTTAACCCTTCTACCAATCTGCGTCTATAACGTAAGCGGTGAGTATGCACTGCTAAAAGCTGGCGCAAAAGCTGGCATCATCGACTACGAGCGTGTTATGATGGAGACGCTTATCGGCTTTAAAAGAGCAGGGGCAAATTTGATCATCACTTATCACGCAAAAGAAGCAGCCAAAATTTTAAGGGGCTAAGATGAGGCATTTTTTGACGCTAAATGACTTTAGCAAAGATGAAATCGAGCAGATGATAAATTTAGCCCGCAAGATCAAAAAAGAGGCGAAAGCTAGAGAATTTAAGCCATATCTTAAAGACCAAAAGCTTGCGATGATATTTGAAAAAAGTTCAACTAGAACTAGAGTTAGCTTTGATGTTGGCATGCACGAGCTTGGCGGATATGCGCTATTTTTAAGCAAAAATGATATACAAATAGGCCGCGGCGAGCCTATACGAGATACCGCTAGAGTGATAAGCAGGATGTGCGACATGGCTATGCTAAGGGTCGATAGGCACGAGACGTTAGAAGAATTTGCTAAATTTTCAAGTGTGCCAGTGATAAACGGCTTAAGCGATAAATTTCACCCAGTGCAGCTCATGGCAGACTATCTAACTATGCTTGAATTTAGCGCAGGCGAGAAGGTCGCATACGTAGGAGATGGCAACAACATGACCCACTCGTGGCTCATGCTAGCAAGCAAACTTGGACTTGAACTAAGAGTGGCTACGCCAAAAGGCTATGAGGCGGACGCTGAAATTTTAAAAATGGCTAATGAAAACGCAAAAATTTCAGGTGCGAAAATTTTTATCACAAATGATATAAAAGAAGCGGTAAATGGTGCCGATGTAGTGACTACGGATACTTGGGTATCGATGGGGCAAGAGGCCGAGAAAGAGAAGAGACTAAAAGACTTTGCTGGATACTGCGTGGATGAAAATTTGATGAGCCTAGCTAAAAAAGATGCGATATTTTTGCACTGCCTACCAGCTTATAGAGGCTATGAGGTGAGCGAGACAGTTTTTGAGAAGCACGCGGATGAAATTTTTAGCGAGGCTGAAAACAGACTTCATGCCCAAAAAGGCGTTATGGTCTGGCTAAATGAGAGAAGAATATGAGCAAAGAGAAAAGTATATATGATGAGATAGATGAGATCGGCAATAGTCTTGGGCTGAGTAATCCTGAAAAGACGATCTTTGAGATAGTTTCAACCAAAAATCCAAATGAGCATATTTTAAATTTAAAAAGTGGCTCTTGGGATTCAAAAGAACCATGGTTTGGTATTGATGAAAATCAAAATTTACACACAGTAATCTCTGTAAAATCGCTTTCGGCTTTGATTGAGGCTTACAAAGAGTCTCAAAAAGAAAATTTTGATCTAAGGCTTGAAAAGACGATCTGGCAAAATATACCGGTTGATTTTAGTGATGTTTGGGTAGTTGCTATGGATGAGATAAAAAAGATCGCTCACGATAAAAAGAGCAGGCAGTTTAACATCGACCTTGATAAGCTGGTAAAAAATATCAAAAAAGAGCATCCAAATTTATTTGTAGACATAAAAGAGGTGATTCAAATGGCAAGGAGTAGGGCAGATGATTGATTTTAGTGCTTATGTGAAGTATTCAAGGCCAGGGCCAAGATATACTAGCTATCCGACAGCGCCAGAGTTTAGTGATAAATTTAGCTATGAGGCATATATAAAAGAGCTTGAAGACCGTGATCTAAAGCGACCGCTTTCACTATATTTGCACTTGCCATTTTGCAGAAGTGCTTGTTATTTTTGCGGCTGTAACGTCATTTACACTAGCAAAGAGGACCGCAAAGAAAGATATATAAGATATATAGAAAAAGAGCTTGAAATTTTAGCTCGTCACCTGGACACCAGCACTGAGGTCTTGCAGATGCATTTTGGTGGCGGTACACCTACATTTTATAACGCAGTACAGCTTGATGAGATAATTAAATTAATCAAATCTAAATTTAAAAATTTCTCAAAAGAGGCTGAGATAAGTTGCGAGATAGATCCAAGATTTTTAACAAGAGAGCAGCTTGATGTACTTGTTTCTCATGGATTTAACCGCATAAGCTACGGCGTGCAAGATTTTGACGAAAAGGTGCAAAAAGAAATTCACAGAATTCAGCCCTATGAGATCACTCAAAATGCTGTAAAAATGGCTAGAGAAAAGGGCATAAAGTCGATAAATATGGACCTAATCTACGGTCTGCCGTATCAAAGTCTAGATAGTTTTAAAAAGACACTCGAGCTAGCTCTCACGCTTGATCCTGACAGACTTGCAGTCTTTAACTATGCTCATGTGCCATGGATAAAAAAATCAATGCGTAAATTTGATGAGATGACATTGCCAGATCCTGAAGTAAAGCTTGAGATTTTGAAATTTACAGCTGAGTTTTTAACTAAAAATGGCTATAAAATGATAGGCATGGATCACTTTGCAAAACCAAATGACGAGCTCTTTGGCGCTTTAGCAAATGGCACTTTACATAGAAATTTTCAGGGCTACACAACAAAAGGTGGTGCTGACTTGATTGGTATTGGAGTGACCAGCATAGGCGAATGCAAAAGACACTACGCACAAAATCATAAAGATATGGATGAGTATGAAAAGGCAATTGATAGTGGAAAGCTGCCATATGCAAAGGGAATTTATCTAAGTGATGAAGATCTGCTTAGAAAGAGCGTGATTATGAACTTAATGAGTAATTTTGGACTTAATATCAAGGCAGTTGAGGATGAATTTAATATAAATTTCTTTGAACACTTCAAGGAAGAGCTTGTGGAGCTAAAAAATTTAAGTGAGTTTGTTGATGTTACACCCACAAAAATTAACATAAATGAAACAGGTACGCTAATAATACGAAATATTGCAATGTGTTTTGATGAATATCTAAAGAAAATTCCCGAGAATTTAAGGCGTTTTTCTAAAACTATATAAAAATTATTTTTTTGTCATAAGATATTTAAAATACGTTTAATATTTCTTGATGTATAATTCGCATTAAAATTTTAAGTATAGACTTAATAATAAATAAAGGTAAAAGGATCTTAGTTATGAAAAAGATGTTAGCAATTAGTGCTTTGGCAGTAACTGTGCTGTCAGCTCAAGATGTTCCTTATAGGATTTTTCTAGCTTCATTTGCACAAGATGATAATCAGGCTAGAATCGACAGTGCTATTAATAAAGTTAATAGTAAAATTTCTGACAGTAGGCTGACCACAGGCATCTATGAGGTTGGTGGACGAAAATTTTTATATGTTGACACAACCCCAGTCTCTGAGGATGAAGCTAATAGTCTATTAGTTAAAGTTCAAAACGAATCAGGCTATAAGGATGCTTTAATGAGACCAAAAGCACCTGTAGCTGATACTCAAACAACAAAAAAATCTAATATAGAACAAGCTATATCAACTGAAGTAAAACCAGTAGCACAAGTTGATGATGGAGTTTTGACTTTAGATCAAGTTATAAAGACTATTTTAAATGAAAATCCAAGTTTAAAAGCTACAGAATTTAACTATCTACAAGTTGGCAAAGATCTAAAAATAGCAAAAAATGCCTATTATCCAACACTTGACGCTGCTGCTAGAGTGGGATATGAGAAAAAACGCCTTGATGATGGAGTTTCTACAAGAAGAGGAGATGGAAGAATTTCTGGCACATCTCTAACCTTAGTTGAAAATTTATACAATGGTGGTGCTGATAAAAATAGAATAAATTCCCAAAGCGCAAGGCTTGATTCAGCTGCTTATTCAGTAGCACAAGCTGCAGATAGACTTACATTAAATGCTGCGAATGCTTACTTGCAAGTTCTTCAAACTAAGAGAATTTTAGACATTGAAGAAGAAAACGTAAAGAGTCATGAGGAAATTTATAGTCAAATTAAAGATAGAGCAAGATCAGGTTATGGCGTAGCTTCCGAAGAGAGACAAGCTGGATCGCGCTATACTCTAGCTCAATCAAACTATACAGCCGCTAAAAATAACTATGAAGATGCACTTTCTACATTTGAGAAATTATATGGAAAAAAAGTTGCAGCTAAAAATTTAGTAATGCCTGAGTTTAGCCTTCCTTTGCCTAGCACAAAAGAAGCTGTTTATAACAAAGCAATTCTTTGCAATCCGTCACTTTTGGTTCAAAAATCAAATATTGCTATGGCAGAGTCAGTTGTAAAAGAGAAAAATGCGCCTTTCTTACCAAAATTAGATCTTGTTGTATCTGGTGCGTATGATCATTCAAATGTTTTATATGACAATTATGAAGAACAAACATTTGACGCACTTTTAAGACTAAACTATAACCTTTACAATAAAGGTAATGATAAACTAGATAAAGAAAAAAGCCAACTTGCCGTTCAACAAGAGCAACAAACTTTAGATAATCTTGTAAGAGAGCTTAAAGAATCTTTGGAATTTTCATGGCAAAATTATGTTCTTAATCAAGAAAAAATGGGATATCTAAATCAACACGTTGAATATGCTAAAGCTACACTTGATGCTTATCAGGATGAATTTAGAATCGGTCGTCGTGATCTTATAAACTTGCTTGATGCCGAAAATGAATACAACTCTGCATTAAAAGAGATCGCTACAACTGAGACAGCACTATCTTATGCAAGATACAGACTGTTAGATAATATGGGAATGATCTCAGATAGCTTTGAACCAGGTTTTGCAAAGAGATACATTCAAGGTGCTTGCAGCATTCAAAACGATTTAAGATAAAAATGTAAAAAGTAATGACCATGAGGGTCAAGACAAATTTTTGGACGCTTATTGTAAGCGTCCTTTTTTTATTATTAGCGAGTGCTATTGGAGATTTTATAAAATCAACAACTATAGCAAAGGTAGCTAAAATTTATGGAGAAGATGCAAGAAGAAGGGCCTCTGCTCTAAATTCTTTAATGACTTCATTGCAAGATGCAACTGAACAAGAGAAATTAATAAAAGTGAATGACTTTTTTAACTCTTTTAGATGGGTTGATGATATGCAGCTTTGGCACAAAAAGGATTATTGGGCTACTAGAATGGAATTTATAGGAAAAGGTGCTGGTGACTGCGAAGACTACGTTATTGCAAAATATTTTACACTAAAGCAGCTAGGAATTCCAACTCAAAAATTATACTTCACATATGTTAAAGCCTTAAGATACAATCAAGCTCATATGGTTTTAGCATACTATGATACACCAAAATCTATTCCATTAATTTTAGATAACATAAATGGTAAAATAAAAATCGCAACTCAAAGAACAGACCTTGTTCCAGTTTATAGTTTTAATGGTGATTCGCTATACTTGGCAAAACAAGAAGGTCTTGGTCAAGCAATACCAGGTGGAAATAAAAAACAAAATCCTAAGTGGGTGGAACTAATAGATAGGATAGGAAAAGAGGATTTATGACGCTATTTAAACAAATTATGATCGCCGTGATAACTTTTGGTATCATGATTTTTATGGCTGTTGGCTACTTAAATTTTAAGAGCCTAAATGGATATATTAATGACCAGCTTGGTGAAAATGCAAGGCATACAGCAAATTCGCTTGGACTTGCTTTAAAGCCTATTATCGATCCAGACGATATGTCCTTGGCTCAAACAATGATAAATTCTATGTTTGACAGCGGCAGATACAAGCTTATCAAGCTTGAAGATGTTGATGGTAAGGTTCTTATTGAAAATTCTCAACAAACTGTTGTTAAAGATATTCCTGAGTGGTTTTACAAAATAGCCAAGTTCGAAGCACCAATAGCAGATAGTGAGATTATGACTGGCTGGGCAAAATTTGGTACTCTTTATGTTCAAGGTAGCACTGCACTTGCCTACAATGAGCTTTATACTAACTCAAAAAATATTTTTAATTTTCTTCTTCTAATGATAATTGTCACTCTTGTGGTGGCATATTTCGCTCTAAAAGCTATTTTTAGACCGCTTATGAAGGTTCAAGATCAGGCTGAGGCCATACTTGATAATAAATTTATTATTCAGAAAAGAATTCCATTTACAGCTGATCTTAAAAAAATGGTTCTAGCTATGAACTCTATGGTTAGCAAGGTAAAAGACATTTTTGAGAGAGAGGCAGCCACACTTAGTAAGTATCAAGAACTTTTATATAAAGATACAATGAGCGGTGCTAATAACAGAAGATTTTTTCAAACTAAATTTAGTGAGTATCTAGCAAGTGAAGAATATTCAAGTGGTGTTGCTTTACTTGTTAGTTTTAAAGATCTAATAAATTTAAAAAGTACGCTTGGCTTTGAAAAATGGCAAAGCGTTGTAATGAAAATAGCTCAAATTTTACAAGAAAAATCAATTCATAATGATAAAAATGCGGTTGTTGCAAGGCTCAACGATAATGATTTCATCGTACTTTCGTATGGTAGAAATTCATCAAATTTCTTGGCTCTATGTGATGAAATTATGAACGAATTTAAAAAGCTTTATGCAAATTTTGCACTAAATGATAGTGAGTATCCAGTAAATGCTGCGATAGTAGAGTATTCACCAAATTCTGATATTAAGACACTTCTTACTTCAGCTGACGTTACATTGGCTAGCTCAAGACTTGCTGGAAGCTTTACATATAAGGTATTTAATGAAAATCAAAATACTTTAGTGATTGGTAAAGAGAAGTATAAAGAGCTTATTTTTGACTCAATAAAAGAGGATGAATTTAAATTTGCAGCTCAAAAAGTGATTGATCTTAATTCAAATTTTGAGCAGTATGAGCTTTATTTGAGGCTTGTTGATAAAGATGGCGTATGGCGTATGGCCTCATATTTCATGCCGATGGTTAATGAGCTAAATTTAGGTGCAATGCTTGATCTTCATATCTTAAATAGGGTAGCCAGAATTTTACCGGAGAATATCTTACCAAGCGGTAATTTAGCCATAAATTTGGGAAAAGAGATATTAAATTCAGATGAAAATTTTTCAAAACTCGAAGCTACACTTAAAAAGATAAGTCAAATTTCAAAATATAAAAACTATATAGAAATTCCAAATAAAGACGATATTAGCATAGAAAGTATAGTTAAGCTTACTAAAAAATTAAAAGAACTTGGCTTTGGATTTGGTTTTGACCACTTCGAGCTTAACGCAAAAGGTATCGAGAAACTAAAAGAATTTAACCCTGATTATGTAAAAATTCAGTCAAATGTCTTGATTGACTTCTTAAGTGATAAGTCAGGAGTAAATACAAAACAATCACTTGATGTTGTTTTAAGCTCAAAAGACATTATTTTGATCGCAATCGGTGTTGAAGGCGAAGAGCAGAAGAAAAAGTTAATCGATCTTGGCATTAAAAATATGCAAGGAATTTATATAGATGAAATTAAGAACATTGGATGATAGATGCATAGTGATAAGATAAAAGATGAGTTGCTTCAATGTTTGGTTATTTTTACCAAGCTCCATAATAATCCATACAGTGCCGATGCTTTAACTATTGGCTTGCCAGTAAAAGATGGCGATGAGATTGAGCTTTTTTCACTTAAAAGCTCAAGGTCTTTATTTTCTCGTGCTGCTTCTCGTGCTGGCTTTGCTTCTACTCTTGTAAGAAAAGATCTTGAACAAATCTCTCCTTTAGTTTTACCTTGCATTTTAATGCTTAGAGGCAAAAAAGCTTGCATCTTGCAATCTTTTAGTAAAGATAAAAAGACAGCAAATATCATAACACCAGAACTTTCAACTGGTACTAGCACGATAGAAATAAGTAAATTAAAAGAAGAATATTTAGGCTATGCATACTATCTAAAGCGCGAGTTTGTTCCAGAGGATACTAGCTCAACAAAGCTAATTGATGCTGGCAATGACCACTGGTTTTGGGGAACTCTAAAACGTTCAAAAAAGATTTATTTTGATGTTGTTCTTGCAAGTTTTATTATAAATTTATTTGTTCTTGCTAGTCCACTTTTTACGATGAACGTATATGACCGTGTCGTGCCAAATAATGCGGTTGAGACACTTTGGGTCTTGGCACTTGGTGTAAGTGTAGTTTATGGCATAGATCTTTTTTTAAAATTTGTAAGATCATATTTTCTTGAGATTGCTGGCAAAAAGAGTGACATCATAATGAGCTCTATTTTATTTGAGCGCGTTATGGATATGAAATTTAGCAATAAACCAAAATCTGTTGGTTCATTCGCTAGTAATCTAAAAGAGTTTGATACGGTTAGAAATTTCTTCTCATCAGCCTCATTGGCAGCCATTGTCGATCTTCCATTTGCGATCATTTTCTTGATAGTTACTTATTTTATAGGAAGCTATATCGTACTTGTGCCGATTGTTATTATGATAGCTATTTTATGTTATACGTTTTTTATAAAAGATCCACTTCAAAATGCTATTAAGAGTACATTTGAGGCTTCGGCTATAAAAAATGGAATTTTAATAGAGAGCCTTAGTAGTCTTGAGACTATCAAAACTCTTGGTGCTAGTGGCCATATACAATGGAACTGGGAAGAGGCAACTGGTGAGATAGCAAATAGAAGCATTAAATCAAAAATTATCACAACTTCGATAACCACTGTTACATCTTTTTTAGTGCAATTAAATACTATTGCCATCATCGTTCTTGGCGTCTATATGATACAAGATACACATCTTACAATGGGTGGTCTTATCGCTGCGGTTATGCTTAGCTCTCGTGCTATCGCTCCTATGGGACAGGTAGCCTCACTTGCTGCAAATTTTGAGCAGACAAAAACAGCATATCAAAGTCTTAGTAAGATTATGCAAATGCCTGTTGAAAGGCCAGAAGGCAAAAAATTTGTTAGAAGAAATTCTTTTGATGGAAAGATTGAGTTTAAGAATGTAAGCTTTACATATCCAGATACCACAAAGGGTTCGCTTGATAGGATAAATTTTGTTATTCAGCCAGGTGAAAAAGTTGGCATTATAGGCAAAAATGGCTCTGGAAAAACTACTTTACAAAAGCTCATTTTGGGACTTTACTCACCAACTGAGGGCTCAGTGCTAATCGATGGTATTGATATTAATCAAATTGATCCAGCCGATCTTAGGAGAAACATTGGCTACGTTCCGCAAGATGTTGTACTTTTTAAAGGAACGGTTAGAGAAAATATTGTTCAAAAAGCGCCATATGTTGATGATATTCAGATTATAAAAGCAGCTAAAGTAAGCGGAGTTGATGAATATGTAAATGCCCATCCACTTGGATTTGACATGCCAGTCTTTGAAAGAGGTGACGGCATAAGTGGCGGACAGCGTCAAAGCATAGCTGTGGCTAGGGCATTTTTGCTAGATAGTCCTATTATTTTGCTTGATGAGCCAACAAATTCTCTTGATAATACAGTTGAAAATAAGTTAAAAATAAATTTAAAGACAAATACAGCAAATAAAACGATGCTGCTTGTTACACATAGGACGTCGATGCTAGATCTTGTTGATAGACTTATAGTTATGGATAATGGCAAAATTTTATTGGACGGACCAAGAGATGAAGTTTTAGCAAGACTTAGTGGGAAGTGATCATGCAAGAAGATATCAAGAATAAACAAAATGAAAATCCAAAAACTGAAAAAAGATTAATTTCTGAAAATAACATAAAAGAACAAGAAGAAGCTAGTAATAAAATTTTAAATAGCGTAGATGATATAAAGTCGAATCTTCAAACAAAAAATTATGATGCTTATGATTTGAAATTTATGTCAAGTCTTTCTGAGGCTGTTTTGGCTAAAGCCCCATCTACATCTAAAAAGATACTCTATACGGTTGCTATAACTATGTTTTGGCTTCTTGTTTGGGCCTCTTGGGCACAAATAGATGAGATTACAAGAGGCAGTGGTAAAATCATCCCATCTGGAAAAAACCAAGCGATACAAAATCTCGAAGGCGGTATAGTCGATCAAATTTTTGTAAAAGAGGGTGATGAGGTTAAGAAAGATCAAATTCTAATAAGGCTAGATAATAAAAATTTTACGAGTAGTTATGGTGAGTCAAAACTAAGACTTGATGAACTTCAAGCAAAATTTATGAGGCTTGACGCTGAAGCCAATGATAAAGAATTTGACTATAACGAAACAAGAGATGCCAACAATAGCAAGGCCGTAAGATACGAGATAAGCTTGCACAACTCAAACATCGATCACTTAAATGAGCAAATAGGAATTCTAACAGAGCAGATCCATCAACGCCAAAGTGAGCTAAATGAGCTTAGAAATAAAATTTCTCAAACTCAAAATAGCTACAACCTTGTTTTAAAAGAAAAAGCTATCATGGAGCCTATCTTTAAAAAAGGTCTTGTTAGCGAGGTCGAGTATATCCAGCTTCAAAGACGCGTAAATGACCTAAAAGGCGAGCTTGACGCAGCCGTTCTTGCTGTGCCAAGAGTTGAATCAACTATAAAAGAAGCTAAAAATAAGATCGAAGAAGCAAAACTTGCATTTAAAAATAATGCAAAAAAAGAGCTAAATGAAGTTTCAGCAGAGATCGCAAGGATAAATGAATCACAAATCAGTCTAAGTGATAGAGTGGAAAGAACATATGTAAGATCTCCAGTAAATGGTATCGTCAGCAAAATGATGGTTCATACCGTATCAGGAGTTATCAAGCCTGGTGAAAATATTGCCGAGATCGTTCCTCTTGAGGATAAACTGGTTGCCGAAGTAAAAGTAAAACCAGCCGATGTTGCGTTTTTGAGGCCTGGGCTTGATACGATGGTTAAATTTACGGCCTATGATTTTAGTATTTACGGTGGTTTAAAAGGCAAAGTAACGCAGATTAGTGCCGATACAGAGACTAATGAAAAAACTGGCGAGAGCTATTATTTGGTCAGGATAGAAACTGAGAAAAATTATCTTGGTAGCGAAGAAAAGCCACTTAGGATAAAAGTTGGTATGATAGTCTCAGCTGATATCATTACCGGCAAAAAGACAATACTTGATTATTTATTAAAGCCTATTTTAAAGGCAAAACAAAATGCCTTAACGGAGAGGTAATGGGCAAGATCGCTTTTTATGATAAGAAATTTGGTGAATACGATATTGAAAAATTTCAAAATTTACAAAATTTCTATCTCGTAAAAGATGATCATTGCTGCGATATAGTTAATGATGAAATTGAACGATTTAAATTTAGTGATTGTGAAATAGATTTTTTACGATTAGTAGATGTTGCTAGTAGACATAAAAAACTATTTGAAAGTATAAAAATTCAAGATGATATAGTAAGAAGCATTAAAATTTTAATAAAAGGCTTTGACCAGAGTTTGGATAAATTTGACTTTGATCCTGGAATTTTAAATTTAAATACTCCTTATAAATATGCTATATCACAAGATTTTTTTGAAATGACTATTTTTTTAGAAGAAAAATCCTCAGTGGTTACTAAATTTTTCTCATCAATAGATTACAAGATACACAAAAATGGCGAAAGTCGTCACGTAGAATTTTTTATAAATAGTAAAAAAATTTATGAAAGAATCATATAAATAATCCAAGGAAAGGTAATGCAAGTTATTTTATTTACACAAAATAGTGCATTAAACAATATTTGGAGAAGCTATTTTACTGGCAATAGCGATGTGAAATTTATACATAATAGAAAAGAGTTTTTTTCTCATATAAATGATGATGTTGATATTATAGGCATTGATATTGATGTTTTTAAAGATAATATTGATGATGTTATAAAAAATATAATTGAAAAATCCCCAAATATAAAAATACTCATACTCTCAAATAGGCCAACGATAAACGAAGGCAAGCATCTGCTTACGCTTGGAATCAAGGGCTATGCAAATTCTCACATGAGAAAGACTCACTTTGAAGATGCTTTTGAAACTATTTTCAATGGAAATATATGGCTTTACCAAGAATTTGTTCAGGCAATGATTAGTGAGCTAACCGGCTCATATATTAATAGCGAAAGTGAAAAGGTAGACAAAAAGACCGACCTCTCTGAGCTTAGTTCAAGGGAAAGAGAAATTGCAGATTTAATCTATCAGGGTCTAACAAATAATGAAATTTCAGAAAAAACAGGCATTACACTAAGAACAGTCAAAGCACATACAAGCTCGATTTATAGTAAGTTAAATGTAAAGGATAGAATAGGGCTTGTGCTTTTGATGAAGCAGCTCGACGCATAAAATCTTGACTTATTTTTTAAAAATTAAGATTCTTCTTCAAAAACTATAAATTTTTATACATCCGCTCATAACAAATACATACACAACTTTTACTAGCTGAAGAATACAATAAATATAAAATTCTCAAATAAAAAATGATTTGCTAAAATCTTAAATAAAAAATTCTAGCAAATTTATTAATAGCCGAGATAAGAAATCAGAAACTTTAGTCTTCCAAATCGATATCTACTTTTTCAACATTTGTTATGATGTCTTTTGTATTTTTTTCGATATCGTGTTTATTTTTTTCAATAAGTGATCTATTTTGTCCAATCAAATCCCTATTTTCCTTAATACCATCACTATTTTGTTCAATTAATTTGCTAAGAGTTGATATTCTTTTTTCATAACGTATCATTAGAAAATAAATTACGTAAATTAGTAATAAAATTATCGCCCAAGGTAAAAATTGCATATTAAATCCTTATATATTTTTTGTAATTATAGAAATTTTAGCTTTTAAAAAAAATAAAACTATAAAAATTATACATTTTTCATAAATGCTTAATGATGTATTATGAATTTAAATCTAATAAAAATTTGTATTCTTAAATGGCTGTATTTTATAATTTTAATTTTTATGAAAATTTTTTAAATTTCCCTTGACTTTTACATTGTTTTGATATATAATTGCCACTTCACAAAACAGGTGCTGGTGTAGCTCAGTTGGTAGAGCTACTGCCTTGTAAGCAGTGGGTCGGCGGTTCAAGTCCGTTCACCAGCTCCATTTTTTGTAACAGTGTTTGACCAGAAAATACCAAAATAGTTTATTAATGTTTAAGGTGAGATACTCAAGCGGCCAACGAGGGCAGACTGTAAATCTGCTGACTATGTCTTCCGTGGTTCGAATCCACGTCTCACCACCATTGTTATGCGGGAGTAGCTCAGTTGGCTAGAGCATCAGCCTTCCAAGCTGAGGGTCGCGGGTTCGAGCCCCGTTTCCCGCTCCAAAATTTGGGAAAATAAACTGGGAGCTGTATCTAGATTTTACTAAACACAGTTATTCCTTACTTTATTTTCAAAATTTTTAGTTGTTTGTATTATTTAATTGGAATCATCTCTGCCAAGCGTTTTTCGCTCATATGGCTCAGAGGTAGAGCACTTCCTTGGTAAGGAAGAGGTCGCGGGTTCAAGTCCCGCTATGAGCTCCACTGGTTAATATGATTTTATTATGATTATACAAATTTGGTAAGAAAAAGACATATATCACATACGGAGGAAAAGATGGCTAAAGAAAAATTTTCACGTAACAAGCCGCACGTAAACATAGGTACTATTGGTCACGTAGATCATGGTAAAACTACATTAACAGCTGCAATATCTGCTGTTCTTTCACGCAAAGGACTTGCTGAGCTAAAAGATTATGATAATATTGATAATGCTCCAGAAGAAAAAGAGCGTGGTATTACAATTGCTACTTCACATATTGAGTACGAGACAGAGAAACGCCACTATGCTCACGTTGACTGCCCTGGTCACGCCGACTATGTAAAAAATATGATTACAGGTGCTGCACAAATGGATGGAGCTATTCTGGTTGTTTCTGCAGCTGATGGCCCAATGCCACAAACTAGAGAGCATATTTTGTTATCACGCCAAGTTGGTGTTCCATACATTGTTGTTTTTATGAACAAAGCTGATATGGTTGATGATGCTGAGCTTCTTGAATTGGTTGAAATGGAAATCCGCGAATTACTTAATGAGTATAATTTTCCAGGCGATGATACACCTATTGTTTCTGGTTCAGCACTTAAAGCTCTTGAAGAGGCAAAAGCTGGTCAAGATGGCGAATGGTCAGCAAAAATTATGGAATTAATGGATGCAGTTGATAGCTATATTCCAACTCCAGTTCGTGCAACAGATAAAGACCTTCTTATGCCAATCGAAGATGTTTTTTCGATTTCAGGTCGTGGTACAGTTGTAACTGGTAGAATTGAAAAAGGTGTTATAAAGGTTGGTGACACAATTGAAATTGTTGGTATTAAGCCAACTCAAACAACAACAGTTACTGGTGTTGAAATGTTTAGAAAAGAGATGGATCAAGGCGAAGCTGGTGATAATGTCGGCGTTCTTCTTCGTGGTACTAAGAAAGAGGATGTTGAGCGTGGTATGGTTCTTTGCAAGCCTAAATCAATTACCCCTCATACAAAATTTGAAGGCGAAGTCTACATCTTGACAAAAGAAGAAGGTGGTCGCCATACTCCTTTCTTTAATAACTATAGACCACAATTCTACGTAAGAACAACTGATGTTACTGGTTCAATTACGCTTCCAGAAGGAACAGAGATGGTTATGCCAGGTGATAATGTAAGAATTTCTGTTGAATTGATTGCTCCAGTAGCACTTGAGGAAGGCACTCGTTTTGCTATCCGTGAAGGTGGTAGAACCGTTGGTTCAGGTGTTGTTTCAAAAATACTTGGTTAATTTATAAAAATTTGTCAAAGGGAGGATATTCCCTTTGATATCTTGATAAGGACTTATATGAGAATTAAAATTGGTTTAAAATGCTCCGAAAGTGGTGATATAAATTATACAACAACAAAAAATAGTAAAACTACTACAGACAAAGTTGAGCTTAAAAAGTATTGCCCGAGATTAAAAAAACATACTATTCACAAAGAAGTTAAATTAAAAAGTTAATTAAGAAGCTATTAGGGCAATAGCTCCAACGGTAGAGCGCTGGATTCCAAATCCAATGGTTGGGGGTTCGAATCCCTCTTGCCCTGCCACGACTAAGGTTAAGATTATGGAAAAAATTATAAATTATATTAGGCTTTCTAAATTGGAAATAATGAAGGTTATCTATCCTACAAAAGAACAAATTAGAAATGCTTTTTTTGCAGTTTTTATCGTAGTTGCTGTTGTATCACTTTTTTTAGCTCTTGTTGATGTTATTATGTCCTTTGTTTTATCTAAAGTTATATGATATAAGGAAAAAGTAATGTCACATAAATGGTATGCTATACAGACTTACGCTGGAAGCGAAATGGCAGTAAAAAGAGGAATTGAAAATTTAGTAAAAGATCATGGAATAGAAGATCAACTAAAAGAAATTATAGTTCCTACAGAAGACGTAATAGAAATAAAAAATGGTAAGCAAAAAATCAACGAAAGAACTCTTTACCCAGGTTATGCTTTTGCGTGCTTAGATCTTGATACGGCTCTTTGGCACAGGATTCAATCTTTACCAAAAGTTGGACGTTTTATTGGTGAGGCCAAAAAACCTACGCCATTATCTGAAAAAGATATAAATACTATTTTGGAAAAAGTTCAAAAAAGGGCTGCACCAAAACCTAAGATATTCTTTGAGGATGGTGAGAGTGTTCGTATAACAGAAGGTCCTTTTGCTAACTTTACAGGTATTGTTGAAGAATATGACATGATACATGGTAAACTTAGACTTAATGTTTCTATTTTTGGTAGAAGTACCCCTGTTGATATTTTGTATTCACAAGTTGAGAAGATAATTTAAGGAGCAAGAAATGGCTAAAAAAGTTATAGGTGAAATAAAATTACAAATTGCTGCAACAAAAGCAAATCCTAGTCCACCAGTTGGTCCAGCTCTTGGACAAAAAGGTGTTAATATTATGGAATTTTGTAAAGCCTTTAATGAAAGAACAAAAGACATGGTTGGGTTTAATATTCCAGTTGTTATAACTGTTTATGCTGATAAGAGTTTTACATTTATCACAAAACAGCCTCCTGCTACAGATCTTATTAAAAAGGCTGCAGGTATAACAAAAGGAACTGATAATCCTTTAAAAAATAAAGTAGGTAAATTAACAAAAGCTCAAGTTCTGGAAATAGTTGAGAAAAAACTTGTTGATTTGAATACAAATGATAAAGAGCAAGCAGCCAAGATTATTGCTGGCTCAGCTCGCTCAATGGGTGTCGAAGTAGTAGACTAAAGCCTTTACCGTCAGGTTGATTAGCAAAAGACGGAAGCAATATATATGCGGAGAAATTTATGGGAAAAACTAGCAAGAGATTTCAAGAATTGCTCAAAAAAGTAGAGCAAGATAAAATTTATAACCTTAGCGAGGCTATTGACACAGTTAAAACTCTGGCTTCTGCTAAATTTAATGAAACAGTTGAGATCGCATTAAAATTAAATGTTGATCCAAGACATGCTGATCAAATGGTTCGTGGTTCAGTAGTTTTGCCAGCTGGTACAGGTAAAACTGTAAGAGTTGCTGTTATTGCAAAAGATGCTAAAGCTGATGAGGCTAAAGCAGCTGGTGCTGATATTGTTGGTGCAGATGATTTAGTTGAAGATATTCAAAAAGGTATAATGAATTTTGATGTTCTTATAGCTACTCCAAATTTAATGGGCCTTGTAGGTAAGGTCGGTAGAATTTTAGGACCAAAAGGATTAATGCCAAATCCAAAAACTGGTACAGTTACAATGGATGTTGCACAAGCAGTTAATAATGCAAAAAGTGGTCAAGTAAATTTCCGTGTTGATAAGCAAGGAAATATACATGCAGGCCTTGGTAAAGTTAATTTTACTAAAGAACAATTAAATGAAAATATTTCAACATTTATTAAAGCGATCAATAAACATAAGCCTGCAACTGCAAAGGGTAGATATGTTAAAAATGCTTCGTTGTCTTTGACAATGAGCCCATCTATAGCTCTTGATACTCAAGAAGTTATGGACTTAAAATAAAACTAAAAATTAAAATTTATATCTTAGATTGGAGATAGCCGAGGCCATTGGGCTTAATTGATTCGACCCGCTCTGCTTGAAATTACCGGTCGGAAAGGAGAAAAAGTGACACGTAACGAAAAAACTGAAGTTGTTGCAAAATTAGAGAGTGAATTTAAAACTGCTGAAGCTATTATAGTTTGTGACTATCGTGGCCTTTCAGTAAAGAAACTTGAAGTTTTAAGAAATTCTGCTAAAGAACAAAATGTAAAAGTTCAGGTTATTAAAAATACTCTTGCAAATATTGCTCTTAAAAATTCTGATAAAGTCGGAATGGAACTCAAAGATACAAATATCTATCTTTGGAGCGAAGATCAATTAGCAGTAACTAAAGTAGCCGCAAAATTTGAAGAGTCTAATGCTGATATTTTCAAAATAAAAACAGCTTATATTGATGGCGAAGTTGCTAGCGTTGATAAAGTTAAAGCTCTATCTAAAATGCCTAGCCGTGATGAGCTTATTGCGATGCTTTTACAAGTTTGGAATGCGCCAATTCAAAATTTCACAATTGGTTTGAATGCGCTTAAAGAGAAAAAAGAACAATCAGCTTAATTTAAATTAAAAAAAATAATAAGGATTAAAAATGGCAATTACTAAAGAAGATGTATTAGAGTTTATATCTAATCTTTCTGTACTTGAACTTAGTGAACTTGTAAAAGAGTTCGAAGAGAAATTTGGTGTTAGCGCTGCTCCTGTAATGGTAGCAGGTGGTGCTGTTGCAGCAGGTGGTGCAGCAGCTGCAGCAGAGGAAAAAACAGAATTTAACATTGTTTTGGTAGATTCTGGTGATAAGAAAATCAACGTTATTAAAGTTGTTAGAGCGCTTACTGGTCTTGGTCTTAAAGAAGCTAAAGACGCAGTTGAGGGAACACCATCTGTTCTTAAAGAAGGCGTTAGCAAAGATGAGGCTGAGGCAGCTAAAAAAGAGCTTGAAGAAGCTGGTGCTAAGGTTGAACTTAAATAATTTTTTATTATTTGAGCTTAATATTTCAAGAGAGGGCAAAGCCCCTCTCTTTTTTAAATTTTAGATGCCTTTTTAAAAGGCTATACTTTTCTTTCAAAATTACCACGAGGTAGATGCAATGTTAAATAGCTTATACTCAGGAAATCGTCTTAGGGTTGACTTCTCTAATGTCGTTAAGGAGATAGACGTTCCGAACCTACTACAACTACAAAAAAAGAGCTTTGATAATTTTTTAAATTTAAATAACAATCAAGCAGAAAGCGGTATAGAAAAAGTTTTTAAATCAATCTTTCCAATACATGATCCGCAAAATCGTTTGACTTTAGAATATGTTGGCTCAGAAATTGGAAAACCAAAATATACGATCAGAGAGTGTATAGAAAGAGGTCTTACATACTCTGTAAATTTAAAGATGAAAATACGCCTTATCGTTCATGAGAAAGATGATAAGACAGGTGATAAAGTCGGTGTTAAAGATATAAAAGAACAAGAAATTTTTATACGTGAAATTCCACTAATGACTGATAGAATTTCATTTATTATAAATGGTGTTGAGCGTGTTGTTGTAAATCAACTTCATAGAAGCCCAGGTGTTATTTTTAAACAAGAAGAGAGCGCGACCGTTGCAAATAAATTAATTTATACAGCTCAAATAATACCAGACCGTGGCTCTTGGCTACACTTTGAATATGACACAAAAGATATTTTATATGTTAGGATAAATAAACGCAGAAAAGTACCAGTAACTATATTATTTAGGGCACTTGGATATAAAAAACAAGATATTATTAAGTTGTTTTACCCGATACAAAATTTAATTATTAAAAATAACAAATTTTTAACTCTTTTTAATCCTGAAGATTATTTGGGAAGAGTTGAATATGATATAAAAAACGAAGATGGAGAAATTCTTCACCAAGCAGGCAAACGTCTTACTAAGAAAAAAGCTGACAAGTTGATCGAGGATGGAGTAAAATTTGTTGAATACCCAGTTGAAGCACTTATTGGTAGATATTTGGCAAATCCTGTAATAAATACAGAGAGTGGAGAAATTTTATATGATACACTATCTGCTCTTGACGAGAATAAACTTGCAAAAATTTTAGCTGAGCATGAAAGTATTGAGATTATAAATAACTCTGCTGCTGGTGTTGATGATGCAATTATAAATTCTTTTATAGCTGACAACGATATGCTTAAGGTTTTAAAACAAACTGAGGGCGTGGATGATGAAAATGATCTTGCGGCTATTAGAATTTATAAGGTTATGAGACCAGGAGAGCCAGTTGTAAAAGAGGCTGCAAAGAGTTTTGTAAATGATATGCTATTTAACCCCGAGAGATACGATTTAACAAAAGTTGGTCGTATGAAAATGAACCATAAGCTCTCTCTTGATGTGCCAGAATACGTTACTTTACTAACAAGTGAAGATATCATAAAAACTGCAAAATATCTTATAAAGGTTAAAAACGGACAAGGTCACATTGATGATCGCGACCACCTTGGTAACCGCCGTATAAGGTCAATCGGTGAGCTACTCGCTAGCGAACTTCACCTTGGTTTTGTAAAGATGCAAAAGGCAATCCGTGACAAATTTACAAGCTTAAGCAATAATACTGAAGAGATTATGCCATATGACCTCATTAATCCAAAAATGATTACTGCCACAATTATGGAATTTTTCACAGGCGGTCAGCTAAGCCAGTTTATGGACCAGACAAACCCACTTAGTGAAGTTACTCACAAGCGCCGTCTATCTGCACTTGGCGAGGGTGGCTTAGTAAAAGAGCGTGCTGGATTTGAAGTGCGCGACGTTCATCCAACTCATTACGGTAGAATTTGTCCAGTTGAGACTCCAGAAGGTCAAAATATTGGTCTTATCAATACGCTTTCAACCTATGCAAAAGTAAATGATCTTGGCTTTGTTGAAGCTCCTTACAAAAAAGTTATAGATGGCAAAGTAACTGATGAGATAGTTTATTTAACCGCAACTCAAGAAGAGGGTAATGTTATAGCTCCAGCATCAACCAAACTTGATGAAAATGGGCATATCGTTGAGGACTTGATTGAGGTTAGAAAAGATGGCGAGATGATGCTTGCGCGTAGAGAAGATGTTACTTTGATCGACCTTTGTTCTGGTATGATAGCTGGTGTTGCGGCTTCACTTATTCCATTCCTAGAGCATGATGATGCTAACCGTGCTCTAATGGGTTCAAACATGCAACGTCAGGCAGTACCACTACTTCGCTCAACTGCTCCTATTGTTGGAACAGGTATGGAAAGCGTTATTGCAAGAGATGCATGGGAAAGCGTAAAAGCAAGACGTAGTGGTGTGGTTGAAAAGGTTGATAATAAAAATATATTCATTTTAGGCGAAGACGAAGCTGGTCCATATATCGATCACTACTCTTTAGAGAAAAATTTAAGAACAAACCAAAATACGACATTTTCACAACATCCAATTGTTAAAAAAGGCGATGAGATCGTTGCTGGTCAAATAATTGCTGACGGTCCAAGTATGGAAAAAGGCGAGCTAGCCATTGGTAAAAACGCACTAATAGCATTTATGCCTTGGAATGGCTACAACTACGAAGACGCGATCGTCATTAGTGAAAAAATGATACGTGAAGACGCCTTTACGAGTGTTCATATCTATGAAAAAGAGATCGAAGCTCGTGAGTTAAAAGACGGCGTTGAGGAGATAACAAAAGATATACCAAACGTCAAAGAAGAGGATCTCATGCACCTTGATGAAAGTGGTATTGTCAAAATTGGTACAGAGATTAAGCCTGGTATGATCCTTGTTGGCAAAGTATCTCCAAAAGGCGAAGTTAAGCCAACTCCAGAAGAGAGGTTGCTTCGTGCGATCTTTGGTGAAAAGGCTGGTCACGTTGTAAACAAATCGCTCTACGCTTCAGCTTCGATGGAAGGCGTGGTTGTTGATGTTAAAATTTTCACCAAAAAAGGTTATGAAAAAGATAGCAGAACAAATAAAGCTTACGAAGAAGAGAAGACTCTTTTAGAAAAAGAACATCACGATAGACTACTTATGCTAGACCGCGAAGAGATGCTAAAAGTTACAGCACTTCTTTCTAAAAATCCACTAGCAAGTGATCAAGAGGTAAATAAAAAAGAGTATAAGAAAGGATCAAAGATCAATAAGGCTGATCTTGAAAATATAAATAGATTTACCCTAAATGCTATCGTTAAAAGCTTTTCAAAAGATATCCAAAAGAAATATGACGAGCTAAAAAATTACTTCCAAAATGAGAAGAAAAAGCTCAAAGAAGAGCACGATGCTAAGATAGAAATTTTAGAAAAAGATGACATTTTACCAAGCGGCGTTGTAAAGCTTGTAAAAGTTTACATAGCTACAAAACGCAAACTAAAAGTCGGCGATAAAATGGCTGGACGTCACGGTAACAAAGGTATCGTTTCAAATATAGTAAGAGAAGTCGATATGCCGTATCTTCCAAGCGGTCAGATCGTTGATATCGTGCTAAACCCACTTGGCGTTCCAAGCCGTATGAACATTGGTCAAATTTTAGAGAGCCACCTTGGTCTTGTTGGCTACCGCTTAGGCGAGCAGATAAATGAAATTTTTGAAACCAAAAAAGGCGAGTGGATAAAAGAGCTAAGAGCTAAGATGATAGAGATAGCGGGTGTTGCTAAGCTAATGGATGCTAAAAAAGCTCTTGGTAAGATGAGTGATGAGAAGCTTCTTGAGTATGCAAAAGATTGGAGTAATGGCGTAAGATTTGCAACTCCGATTTTTGAAGGCGTTAAGGCTGACGAATTTGCAAAACTATTTGAGATGGCAAAGATAGATAGCGATGGTAAAACTGAGCTATACGATGGACGCACAGGCTCAAAGATAAGAGAACGTGTTAATGTTGGTTGTATGTATATGCTAAAACTTCACCACTTGGTTGATGAAAAAGTTCACGCAAGAAGCACTGGACCATATAGCCTTGTTACACAGCAACCTGTCGGCGGTAAGGCGCTATTTGGTGGTCAAAGGTTTGGTGAGATGGAGGTTTGGGCACTTGAGGCTTATGGTGCCGCTCATACACTAAGAGAGATGCTAACTGTAAAATCAGATGATGTTGAGGGAAGACTTTCTGCTTACAAAGCTTTAACAAGAGGTGAAAACGTTCCTGAGACTGGTATCCCTGAGACGTTCTTTGTTCTAACAAACGAGCTAAAATCACTAGCTCTTGATGTAGAAGTATATGATGAGGATGAGACAAATGAAACTAACTAATTTAAAACCAGTTGAGATAAAAGAAGAGCATAGACCTCGTGATTTTGAAGCTTTTCAACTTCGTTTAGCAAGTCCTGAGAAGATAAAATCTTGGAGTTATGGCGAGGTTAAAAAACCAGAGACTATCAACTACCGTACGCTAAAACCTGAGCGTGACGGCTTATTTTGTGCGAAAATTTTTGGACCGATCCGTGACTACGAGTGCCTTTGTGGCAAATATAAAAAGATGCGTTATAAAGGCATCAAGTGCGAAAAGTGCGGTGTTGAAGTAACGACATCTAAAGTTCGCCGTTCTCGCATGGGCCACATCGAGCTTGTAACTCCAGTAGCTCACATTTGGTATGTAAATTTCTTGCCAAGCCGTATTGGCGCACTTCTTGGTATTAAGATGAAAGATCTTGAGCGCGTACTTTACTATGAGGCATACATTGTTGATAATGCTGGCGAGGCTTATTACGACAATGAAAATTCTAAAAAAGTTGAAAAATACGACGTTTTAAACGAAGAGCAATATCAAAGCCTAGCTTCAAGATACGAAGAGACTGGTTTTACAGCTAGAATGGGTGGCGAGGTCATCTATGACATGCTAGCTGAGCTTGATTTGATGGAAATTTTAAATCAATTAAAAGAAGAGATGGAGTCTACAAATTCTGAGGCTAAGAAAAAAACTATCGTAAAACGTCTAAAAGTTATCGAGAGCTTTTTAAATTCAGGTAACCGCCCAGAGTGGATGATGATAACAAATTTACCAGTTCTTCCACCTGATCTTAGACCATTAGTTAGCCTTGATGGTGGCAAATTTGCTGTTTCAGACGTAAACGACTTATATCGCCGTGTAATAAACAGAAACAGTCGTCTAAAACGTCTACTTGAGCTTGACGCACCTGAGATCATTATAAGAAATGAAAAGAGAATGCTTCAAGAGGCAGTTGACGCGTTATTTGACAATGGCCGCAGAGCAAATGCAGTAAAAGGTGCAAACAAACGCCCACTAAAATCACTAAGTGAGATCATCAAAGGTAAGCAAGGCCGCTTCCGCCAGAATTTGCTAGGTAAGCGTGTTGACTTCTCTGGACGTTCTGTTATCGTCGTTGGTCCAAAGCTAAAGATGGATCAGTGCGGTCTTCCAAAGAAGATGGCTCTAGAGCTATTTAAGCCACATTTGCTTGCTCGCCTTGAAGAAAAAGGCTATGCAACAACTGTTAAGCAAGCTAAAAAGATGATAGAAGATAAGACAAATGAGGTTTGGGAGTGCCTAGAAGAGGTCGTTAAAGACTATCCAGTTATGCTAAACCGTGCTCCAACACTTCACAAGCTTTCTATCCAGGCATTTCACCCAGTGCTTGTTGAGGGCAAGGCTATCCAACTTCATCCACTAGTTTGTGCGGCGTTCAACGCTGACTTCGACGGCGACCAAATGGCTGTTCACGTACCACTATCGCAGGAAGCTATCGCTGAGTGCAAAATTTTGATGCTTAGTTCAATGAACATCTTGCTTCCTGCAAGTGGTAAGGCTATCGCAGTCCCTTCACAAGATATGGTTTTAGGAATTTATTATTTAAGCCTAGAGAGAAATGACGAAAAAGGTGCAAATAAAATTTTCTCAAGCGTTGATGAAGTAATGATCGCTGAAGAGGCTAATACTCTTGGTCTTCACGCTAAAATTAAGACAATGGTTGATAACAAGATCATCTTTACAACAGCTGGTCGCTTGATCTTAAGAGCGATACTTCCTGATTTTGTCCCTGAAAATATGTGGAATAAGATCATGAAGAAAAAAGACATTGCAAATTTGGTTGATTATGTTTATAGAAATGGCGGCCTTGAAGTAACGGCCGATTTCCTTGATAAGCTTAAAAATTTAGGCTTTAGATATGCTACAAAAGCGGGAATTTCTATCTCTATTGCTGATATCATCGTGCCTGATAGCAAGCAAAAATATATTGACGAAGCTAAGAAAAAAGTTCGAGAAATTCAAAAGCAATACGGCGCTGGTCTTTTAACAGATAGTGAGAGATACAACAAGATTATCGATATCTGGACAGATACAAACAATAGCGTTGCAAGCGAGATGATGAAACTTATCCAAAACGATAAAGGTGGATTTAACTCGATTTATATGATGGCAGACTCAGGTGCGAGAGGTAGTGCAGCGCAAATTCGCCAGCTAGCTGGCATGCGTGGTCTTATGGCAAAACCTGACGGTTCGATCATTGAAACGCCAATCATTTCAAACTTCCGTGAAGGTCTAAATATAATGGAGTACTTTAACTCTACCCACGGAGCTAGAAAAGGACTTGCAGATACCGCGCTAAAAACAGCCAACGCTGGTTATTTAACGAGAAAACTAATCGACGTTGCTCAAAATGTTAAAGTCACAATGCACGACTGCGGTACGCACGAGGGTGTTGAGATCACAGATATCACAGAGAGTGGCGAGCTAATAGAGAGCCTTGAAGAGAGAGTCTTGGGGCGTGTTTTAGCAGATGATGTGATCGATCCTATAACAAATGAAATTTTATTTAGCGAAGGCACATTACTTGATGAAGAAAAAGCTAGAGCTATAACAGAAGCTGGCATAAAATCAGTGAGCATTAGAACGCCTATTACGTGCAAGGCACCAAAAGGTGTTTGTGCAAAATGCTACGGCTTAAACTTGGGCGAGGGCAAACTTGTAAAACCAGGTGAAGCAGTTGGCATTATCTCAGCTCAGTCTATCGGTGAGCCAGGTACGCAGCTAACATTAAGAACATTCCACATCGGTGGTACGGCTTCTACTGAGCAACAAGATCGCCAAGTAATCGCTCAAAAAGAGGGATTCATCAGATATTATAACCTTAATACTTATGATAATGGCGATAAGAAGATCGTTGCAAATAGAAGAAGCGCGGCTGTGCTACTTGTTGAGCCAAAGATTAAATCAACGATTGACGGCAAAATAGAGATCGAATATGCCCACGAAGATGTAAATATCGTGATAAAAGGTAAAAAAGAAGAGGTTAAATATACAATTAGAAGAAACGATCTTGCTAAGCCAAATGAATTAGCTGGTGTTAGCGGAAAGATCGAAGGAAAGATGTATATACCTTATGTAAGTGGCGATAAAGTAAAAGAGAATGAAAGTATCGTTGAGATCATAAAAGAGGGTTGGAATATCCCAAATCGTATCCCATACGCTAGTGAACTTAAAATTTCAGACGGAGATCCGGTAACTCGTAAAATTTTAGCTGACGCAAATGGTGTAGTTAAATTTTTCATATTAAAAGGTGATTATCTTGATAGGGTTAAAGATATCAAAAAAGGTCACAAAGTAACTGAAAAAGGTTTCTTTGTAGTTGTTTCTGATAAAGATGGACGTGAGGCGGTTCGCCATTATATCCCAAGAAATTCTATCATTCAAGTTTCTGATAATGATACAGTTGAGAGAGCGACAGTGGTTTCGTTACCTGAAAAAGATGATAAGTTGATTATTGCTGAGTGGGACCCATACTCAACTCCAACTATTGCTGAAGAAGCTGGTGTGGTTAGCTTTGAGGATATTGAACCAGGATATAGTGCGACTGAGCAAGCAGATGAGGCGACTGGACAAAGACGTCTTGTTATCAATGAGTATTTGCCAAGCGGTGTAAAACCTGCGATTATTATCGCTACTAAAAAAGGAAATTTAATCAAGTATCCGCTTGATCCAAAAACTGCGATCTTTGTTTCAAGCGGAGATGAAGTAGCACAGGCTGATATTTTGGCTAAGACTCCAAAAGCCGTCGCTAAGTCAAAAGATATCACTGGTGGTCTTCCAAGAGTTAGTGAGCTATTTGAAGCAAGACGCCCTAAAAATACAGCTATTGTTGCAGAGATTGATGGTGTGGTTAGATTCGACAAGCCACTTCGCTCAAAAGAGCGCATAATCATCCAAGCTGAAGATGGCACAACTGCTGAGTATTTGATCGAGAAAAGTCGTCAGATACAAGTAAGAGACGGTGAATTTGTCCATGTTGGTGAGAAACTAACTGATGGGCTAATCTCAAGCCACGATATTTTAAGAATTCTTGGCGAGAAAGCGCTTCATTACTATCTAATCAGCGAAATTCAGCAAGTTTATCGCCGTCAAGGTGTTGCGATCGCTGATAAGCATATCGAGATCATCGTATCTCAAATGCTTCGCCAAGTTAAAATTGTTGATAGTGGAAATACAAATTTCATCGTTGGCGATATGGTTTCAAGAAACAAATTTAAAGAAGAGAACGAGCGCATAATGAAAATGGGTGGCGAGCCAGCTATTGCTGAGCCAATCCTTCTTGGTGTTACAAGAGCGGCTATCGGAAGTGATAGCGTGATCTCTGCTGCATCATTCCAAGAGACAACTAAAGTCTTAACAGAAGCGTCGATTGCTGCTAAATTTGACTATCTTGAAGATCTAAAAGAGAACGTCATCCTTGGACGTATGATCCCAGTTGGAACTGGTTTTTATAAGGATAAAAAAGTAAAAATCAAAGAAAACTAATACTTCAAGCCCCTATTTTGGGGCTTAACCTCTTTATAAAATTAAATCAATTAAAAATTTACAAGCTATTAACTATCACCTAATAAAATCCTTATCTTTAAATCACATCATGGAGAATTTATGAAAAACATTGATCTTGGACTTTTATTTATACGTTTAGGACTTGGTATCTGCCTTTTTATGCATGGTTTTGGTAAAATTTTACATGGACTTAGTGGGGTAAAAGGTATACTAGTAAATGCTGGTTTACCTGGATTTTTGGCATATTTTTCTTACCTTGGAGAGGTCTTAGCGCCAATTATGTTAATTATTGGTTTTTATTCAAGGGTAGGCGCTATCCTAGTTTTAGGTACTAGTATTACTATTTTATACTCGTACTATGGATTTGCAAATTTATTTGCATTAAACGAGGTTAATGGATTTAAATCAGAGCTTATTTACCTTTATATTGCTATTTCACTTTGTATTCTTTTGATAGGTAGTGGCAAATATGCTGTCAAACAAGACTAATACAAAATAAAGACAGCAGAGTTTTTATAAAATCAAGAATTAGATGAACAAGTCTAACTTATTAACCGTTATTTAAGTTTATTTTAAATAAAATTAGGTCTTTTTAATAAATTTAGTTGAAAGGAATTATTGTGCCAACCATAAATCAATTGGTCAGAAAAGAACGCAAGAAAGTGACTGTTAAGTCAAAATCTCCAGCGTTAAAAGAGTGCCCTCAAAGAAGAGGAGTTTGCACTAGGGTTTATACTACAACTCCTAAAAAACCAAACTCGGCTTTGAGGAAAGTTGCCAAAGTTAGGCTAACAAGCGGTTTTGAAGTCATCAGCTATATCGGTGGTGAAGGTCACAACCTACAAGAACACAGTATCGTTTTAGTTCGCGGCGGTAGGGTTAAAGACTTACCAGGTGTTAAATATCACATCGTTCGTGGTGCGCTTGATACTGCTGGTGTTGCAAAAAGAACAGTTTCTCGTTCTAAATATGGTGCAAAACGCCCTAAAGCTGGCGCTGCAGCTGCAACAAAAAAGTAAAAATTTAGGTTCGCAGACGTTGCTATAATTTGCAAACGTTTGAGTAAAATTTCATAAAAATTTGAAGGAAAGATCAAAATGAGAAGAAGAAAAGCCCCTGTAAGGGAAGTCTTACCTGATCCGATTTACGGAAATAAAATAATCACTAAATTTATTAATTCTCTTATGTATGATGGCAAAAAAAGCGTCGCTACTGAGATAATGTATGGTGCTATTAAAGCCATAGAAAAGAAAAATGCTGAGGTTAAAGGCATCGACGTTTTTAATGATGCTATTGAAAATGTAAAACCTATTTTAGAAGTTAAATCACGCCGTGTTGGTGGTGCTACTTATCAAGTACCAGTTGAGGTTCGCCCAGCTCGCCAACAAGCTCTTGCTATCCGCTGGCTTATAACTTACGCCAGAAAAAGAAGCGAAAGAACTATGATAGATAAACTAGCAAATGAGCTCTTAGATGCGGCAAACTCAAAAGGTGCATCTTTCAAGAAGAAGGAAGATACTTACAAGATGGCAGAGGCTAATAAAGCATTTGCTCACTACCGCTGGTAAGAAAGAATTAATATGGCAGAGAGAAAAACGCCTTTACATAAGGTAAGAAATATCGGTATTGCGGCTCACATTGATGCTGGAAAGACAACTACTAGCGAGAGAATTTTATTCTTTACTGGTATGAGCCATAAAATAGGTGAAGTTCATGATGGTGCTGCTACCATGGACTGGATGGAACAAGAAAAAGAGCGTGGTATTACTATTACTTCAGCTGCAACTACGGCATTTTGGAAGGGTTATCAAATAAACCTAATCGACACTCCGGGACACGTTGACTTTACTATCGAAGTTGAGCGTTCTATGCGTGTTCTTGACGGTGCTGTTTCAGTATTTTGTTCTGTTGGCGGTGTTCAACCACAATCAGAAACTGTTTGGAGACAAGCAAATAAATATCACGTACCAAGAATCGTTTTTGTTAATAAAATGGATAGAATCGGTGCAAATTTCTTTAGAGTTGAAGAGCAGATCAGGGAAAGACTAAAAGCAAACCCAATTCCTATTCAAATTCCTATAGGCGCCGAGGATAACTTTAGGGGCGTAGTTGACCTTGTAAGAATGAAAGCTTATGTTTGGAATGATGAGAAAAAGCCAACTGACTATGTTGAAGAAGAAATTCCAGCTGAAGTTAAAGATAAAGCAGAGGAATACCGTGCAAAACTAATCGAAGCAGTTTCAGAGACAGATGATAGCTTGATGGAGAAATTTTTTGCTGGTGAAGAGCTAAGTGAAGAAGAGATCAAAAAAGGCATAAAAGCAGGCTGCTTGAGAATGACTATCACGCCTATGCTTTGCGGAACTGCGTTTAAGAACAAAGGTATCCAACCTCTACTTGATGCTGTTGTTGATTATTTACCAGCTCCAGATGAGATCGCAGCAATAAATGGTGTTTATGAAGATGGCGCTGAAGTAACTGTTGAAAGTACAGATAATGGCGAATTTGCCGCTCTTGCGTTTAAGATTATGACTGACCCATTTGTTGGACAGCTAACATTTATCCGTGTTTATAGAGGAAGCCTTGAAAGTGGTAGCTATGCTTACAACACAGTTCAAGACTGCAAAGAGAGAATCGGTCGCTTGCTAAAAATGCACTCAAATAAACGTGAAGAGATTACTGAGCTTTTTGCTGGTGAGATCGGTGCTGTTGTTGGTCTAAAAAATACTCTAACAGGTGATACTCTAGCTAGCGAGAAAGATAAAGTTATCCTTGAAAGAATGGACTTCCCTGAGCCAGTTATTAGTGTTGCAGTTGAACCAAAAACAAAGGCAGACCAGGAAAAAATGGCAATAGCACTTCAAAAACTAGCTCAAGAAGATCCAAGTTTTAGAGTTAGTACAGACGAAGAGAGTGGTCAAACTATTATTAGCGGTATGGGTGAGCTTCACTTGGAGATCATAGTTGATCGTATGCTTCGTGAATTTAAAGTTGATGCTGAAGTTGGTCAACCACAAGTTGCTTACCGCGAAACTATCCGCAAAACAGTTGAGCAAGAGTATAAGTATGCTAAACAATCAGGCGGTCGTGGTCAATATGGTCACGTATTTTTACGTATTGAGCCGCTTCCAGCTGCTAGTGGATTTGAGTTTGTTAACGATATCAAAGGTGGTGTTGTTCCAAAAGAATATATCCCAGCTGTTGAAAAAGGTTGCAAAGAGGCACTTCAAAGCGGTGTTCTTGCTGGTTATCCAGTCGAAGATGTTAAAGTTACCCTTTTTGATGGTAGCTACCATGAAGTTGACTCATCTGAAATGGCATTTAAACTTGCTGCTTCAATGGGCTTTAAGGAAGGTGCTAGAAAAGCAGGTGCTGTTATTCTTGAGCCTATGATGAAGGTTGAAGTTGAAACTCCAGAAGAGTATATGGGTGATGTTATAGGCGACCTTAATAAACGCCGTGGTCAAGTAAATTCAATGGATGATAGAAATGGTGTGAAGATCATTGCAGCTTATTGTCCATTAGCTCAAATGTTTGGCTATTCAACAGATCTTCGCTCAATGACTCAAGGTCGTGCAACTTATTCAATGGAATTTGATCACTATGAAGAAGTTCCTAAAAACGTAAGTGATGAAATCATTAAAAAGAGAAATGGCTAATTAACCAAAGAAGGGCAGAGTAATCTGTCCTTCAAAAATTATTTATTCTGATAAAATCTATCTACAAAATATGTGAATTGTCCTCATAGCTCAGCTGGATAGAGCGTAGAATTCCTAATTCTAAGGCCACAGGTTCGAATCCTGTTGGGGACACCATCCATCATGCAATCATCTTTGTAAAATACAAAGTGCTCAAACAAGTGTTTTTTAAAATATACTAAAACGTATAATAAGATATAGCAATTTATAAAAATGCTCTTATGCTGATCAGTATAATAGAGTAAAAGAAAAAATGCAAAGAATGGACTTTATAAAAAAGATTATAAGTTATATGCAAACAAGATCACTAATATCAAAGAAATTTTATAAAAAGCGTAATGGTAAATGACTATATTTTCATCAATCTAGTCGGTTTATCTATATATGTATTCGTAGTGGGTTTAGCTTTTTTATCAACACGTTATATTATTAATTTTTATCTAAACTAATAAATTTTATCAACAAAAATTTTTATATATTTAATAATCTGTGCTAACATTTCAAAAATTTATTTAAGGAGAGCAGATGAAAAAAATTTTACTTTTAGGAGCTGTTTGTTGTATGTTGTCAGCTGATGTTAAAACCGTTAATATAAGCCCAGATGAGATCAAAAAATATGATCAGATTATTGATATTAGAACTCCATCTGAGTGGCAAGAGACTGGCGTTATCGCAGGTGCAAAGACTATAACTTTTAATCCAAATGATAAGAGTGCATTTTTAGAGGAGCTTTCAAAGGCAGTCGATATCAAAAAACCTATTGCTCTTGTTTGCAGAAGTGGCAGAAGAAGCACAGCAGCAGCCGCAGCAATAGATAGCTCAGATCTTAAGATAATAAATTTAGATGGAGGTATGAGCAGTTTGATCGAGCAAGGCTACAAAACTACACCATATAAAAAATAGAAAAATTTATGATTCTACGTTTGACTACAAGATAATTTTATTTTGTAGTCAAATTTTATATCAAATAATAAAATTTATTATTTGATTAACCACCGATTAACTCTAGCTATATATAATTTCATCATATTTACAATAAAGAAGGAGACAAAATGTCAAAAGTTATTTTACAATTAAATGTTATTCAGGCTGATGCAAATGCACTTTATATTAAATTTCACGATCTTCACTGGAATGTAAAAGGTATTCAATTTTTTAGCGTTCATGAATACACAGAAAAAGCTTACGAAGATATGAGTGAGATATTTGACGATGCAGCTGAGAGAGCTCTTATGCTTGGTGGCAGACCTATCGTCAAGGCTGAGGAGCTAGCAAAAGTTACTCATATCAAACACGAGCCAAAAGAAATTTACACTCCAACTGAGGTTTTAGAGATTGTCTTGGCTGATTATAAACACCTTTTGGGTGAGTTTAAAAAGCTTGACGAGCTTGCAGAAGGTGATACAACAACTCAAATGTATGCACAAGATCAAATCGCAAAATTTGAAAAAGCGATCTGGATGCTAAACGCAACACTTAGCAAATAACTACTAGCGGGAGTTTTCCCGCTCTACCTAAATAAATTCTACTTTTTGGCGATATTGATTTTATAAATTCTAAGGAGCCAAAATGAAGATTTCTCAAATTGCAAACTCATACGATAATTTAGGTCTAAAAGAAAATGTAAAATCAGAAATTTCACTTCATAAAGATGAAAAGGATATTTCTAAAAAAGAGTCTGAAATTACAAATTTAACAGCCAAAGACATTTCAAATGGCTACTTTTTGCAGTATCAAAAAGAGATCGTTAAAAGTAGTAGTTCAAATTTATTAGCTCAAGGTGGCTTAAGCTTTAATGCGCCTAAAAATTTATCAGAAATTTTATCAGGCCTTGATCTTACAAGTATCGGCTATAACGGTAAATCTTTAAACGAGCTAAGTAGTGACGAGGCAAATGATCTTATTAGCGAGAATGGATTTTTTGGTATCGCAAATACGGCTGATAGGATAGCTAGCTTTGTGCTAAATGGTGCAGGCGATGACGTGGAAAAACTAAAAGCTGGTAGAGAGGGCGCGGCAAAGGGTTTTGAGGATGCGAAGAAAATTTGGGGAGGTGAGCTTCCTGAAATTTCACAAAAGACTATCGAAAAGACTCTTGAGACACTTGATAAAAAGATCGCCGAGCTTGGCGGTAACGTTTTAAATGTTTCAGCTTAACTATCTTAGGCAGGCTCGCCTAAGATAAATTTATATGATCGTGTATATAAATTTAGATACGAGCCTTTAATTTCCCGCAAAATTTATTTAATCTTAAAAGTTATACTTCGCCGTTTTACACTAAGGATAAGAGATGAAAGCTAAAATTTTACTTCCACTGACAACTACTATCATGTTTTTGGGTTGCTCATTTTTTGAGGATAACCCACCAGTACGAAAACAGCCAAGACAGGTCATGCAAAATACGCCAGTAAAAAGCTCGATTAAAGGTTTTATAAAAGAGGTTACTTATAAAGATTCAAAATACTGCTATGAAATAGTGGCGAGCGATATAAAAAATCACAAACTCAATAAAGCAAATTTTTGTGCAAATAGATACTATTATGATAAAGGTGACTTGGTCTATGCGACCTTTTATGCAGATAAACTTATAGATATGTTGCTTATAAAAGAGGGTGGCTCTAGTGGCTTATATAATGGTATAAAAAAGCCGCAAAATGAAGTGGTTATTAAAAGAAAAAGTGTAAAAACAAATATCGAAGTACCAAAAGAGGAAAAAATTTCTTTTTAATTACCGTTGATTTACTGCTTGCTTATATAATTTCAACAGCAATCAAAACTAGAACTCCTTTTAAGGGGCAAAGCAATAGCCCCTTTTTCTTTTTACTTATTTTAATTTTTATCCTTAGTTTGTTTAAAATTATCAATTTTTACCTATTTTTGATTAATTACGGTAAACGATCGGTAACTGAAATTAAAAATTTTAAGCTTCATGTTAAATTTTATTGATTATAATCGTCAGCACAAAACCTTAAAAGGAGAAAAAATGAAACTAACAAAAATTAGTTTAGCCACTTTGGTTGCTTTAGGTGCATTTTCAAGCGTAGCAAGTGCTACTCCACTTGAAGAAGCTATAAAAAATGTAGATCTTTCAGGATTTGCAAGATATAGATACACAAACGATAAAAAACACGGTGAATTTTCTAATACAAAATCAGAGTCTGGCTCAAAAGCTGGTCATCAATTTAAAGCTGTAGCAAATTTTAAAGCTGCCATTGATGATAACTTCTTTGGCGTTATTGGTTTAAGATATAACGCTACTGATAATTCTGGTGATAATACTCAGAACGATCAAGGTAGTCAAGGAATTGGCACAGATAAAACTAATACAACTGAGCCATTTAGAGTTCATCAGTTCTATCTTGGTTATAAAGCTGGAAACACTACTATAACAGCTGGCAAACAAGAGATCGGCTCATTCTTTACAGATGATGCTATTGGTACTGGTGTAAGAGTAGTAAATGAAGATATTGAAGGACTTACTCTAACAGCTCTAGCTTTTGACGCAATTGAGGGTGATAGTGTTGAAAGTGATGGCGAGTTGTATGAAATTACAAATAATTTAAATGATTATGATGCAGGTAATCTATATGCAGCTGGCATCGCTGGTTCATATGATCCTATCAATTTCCAACTATGGTATGCTAGCTTAACAAATCTAGCTGACCTACTTGCAGCTGATGTTTCAGCAAATTTTGCTATTAATGATGATGTTAGCTTAGGTGGTAGAGTTAACTATATAAATACTACTGTAGATAAAAGTGCAAAAGCACATCTTTCTAAAGCTATAAGTGAATCTAATGGCGTTGCAAACTATAATGATGGTAACTTCTATGCTGGCGAACTTACAGCTTCATTATTCGGCTTTGATTTGAGAGCTGGTTATATGGGTTGGAAAGTTGATAATAAAGGCGTAACATCATTTGCTTTTGAGGATAAAGGTAGTCTAATAGATGTTGGTGAGCTTACACTTGATCCAACTTGGGCTGATGGAAAAGCAAACCTAGTATATGGAACAGCTGGATATACATTTGATAAATTTACAGTTGGTGTTGATTATATAAAAGGTCACATTAAACATGCTGCAGCTGCTGGCGAAAATGGTAAAGAAAAAGTTGAAGAGGTTACCCCAAGATTTGCATATGAATATAGCAAAAAGCTAACATTTAGCTCATACTATGCATTCAAAACTTCAAAATTTGCTGATGAGGCTAAAAACAAAGAAGATCAATTCAGATTTGAAGCTAAATACTCATTCTAATCGTAGCTCATTAATCAACTTATGATATAATCCCGGGTCGGAGTAATCTGATCCGGGATTTTTAAATTTAGAGCAAAATTTCAAGGAAAGTTATGAAAAGTATTAAAATTTCTTTTTTGGCGTGTTTTTTGGTGGCAAATGCCTTTGCAGCTTCACAAGTCTACTATATAGAAGCTCGTGGTGAGTTTGGTAAAGAACTTGCTGAAATGGCAAAAAAGCAGGCTAATGATAGAAATGAAAAAGTAAATGTCTATGTCGATGAAGATCCAAGACGCTATAAAGATAATAGAATTTTAAAATTGGGCGTTGATAGAAAGGGCAGATATAGTGTTTCTTTGGGTAAGGAGCTTTATGAAAAGCAATGTGCTAGCTGCCATGGTGAAAATGCTGATAAAAGACCATTTGGTTCAACGCCTCTAAAAAATATGGATGCTAAGGATATTGAAGATAGTATCATCTCTTATAGAAGCGACTCAAGTTTTGGTGGAAGCGGTAAAAATGTAATGCAAAACCAAGCTAAAATTCTTTCAAATAATGATCTTGGCGCGATTCTTGCCTATCTAAAAGGCAAAGATGCTTTTGCTGAACAAGACACAAATGAAAACAAGCCAGTCTCTACCCAAACAAAGCAAGGCAGTTATTTAAGATAAGTTTCACTTTGATAGCTTTGTCATAATGTAAATAAAAGGAAGCAGATGTTAAATCCAAAATCATTATTTTTAAGTATGGGCTCAGCTATCATTTTGATGATAATCTTTGCCATAGCTAGCGGAGCCGCTACGATAATAGAAAGTAAAACTAGCACAGAAGCTGCATGGTACTATGTTTATGGTGCTAGCTGGTTTGCTCTCATTCAACTACTTCTTGGCATAAATTTGACCTATAATATCTTTAGATACAACTTAATAGATCCTAAAAAACTCCCTTCGCTTATATTCCATCTTGGTTTTATCGTTATCTTAATAGGTGCTGGTACAACAAGATACATTGGCTTTGAGGCTGATATGCATATAAGAGAAAAAACTCAGTCAAATATCGTTACGACAAAAATATCCTATTTAAATTTAACCGCATTAAACGATAATGGAGAAGAGTTAAACGCTGCTTTGCCACTAGGACTTTCTGATGCAAAAAAAGGTTTTGATCTAAAGCTAAAAATAGCAGATAATGAAGCTAATTTAAAATTTAAAGAATTTGTGCCAAATGCAAGTTATAAGTTTGTAGATGATAAAAATGGGCAACCAGTAGTGGAATTTGTGGTTTCAAACGAGAGCGAAAGTGAAGAAATCTTCTTGTTAGAAGAAGAGGAAGCAAGAGTTGCAGATATTAGTTTTATCTTTAATGCTAAGCCAGACGAGAGCAAAAAATATGTGCTTTTTAAATTAGTGGACGGAAATTTCACAGTTACTTCAAATGCTGATCTTTCAAAATTTACAATGAGTGATAGTTCAAAAACTGAGTTAAAAGCTGGTAGTGTAAGTGATTTTGGCATAGGCAGTCTTTATACTATTTCAAATATAAATTTTGCTCCAAGATTAGTTTCGACTCATGCTTCAAGAAAGCTAGTTAGTACAAAAGATAGCGAATTTAACGCCTTGATAGCTGAATTAAATTATAAAGGCGAGAGTAAAGAGATGCATATTTTTTATAACCTAACAGAGCCTTCACGCTTGGCTGTGGCTGGACAAAAATTTAACGCTTCATGGGGCGCGCAGCAAGTTAAACTTCCGTTTAGCTTATACTTAAAAGACTTTGAGCTTAAAAGATATCCTGGCTCAAATTCTCCTATGAGCTATTCAAGTGAAGTTATTGTAAAAGATGATACAAACATGTCGGGGCTTGACTATAAAATTTATATGAATCACGTGCTTGACTATGATGGTTATAGATTTTTCCAAAGTTCATACGATACAGATGAAAAGGGAACCATTCTCTCTGTCAATAAAGATCCAGGCAAGATACCAACTTATATCGGCTACTTTTTGCTTGGACTTGGCTTTGTGTTAAATGTTGTAAATCCTGGTAGCCGTTTTAGAAAACTAGCTAAGTTAATCGATAATGAATCAACAAAAGGCAGTAAAAAGATTGTTGCTATCATTGCCATTATGCTTTTAAGTTTAAATTTTAGCTCATTAAAGGCTGAAGACTTTTTGCCTAATATCAGCAAAGAGCACACACAAAAGCTTTCTAGACTTATTGTACAAAGCTCAGATGGTAGAATGAAGCCATTTGACACTCTTAGCAAAGAAATTTTAAATAAAATACATAGAAGCGAGAACATAAATAGCCTAAACTCGAATCAAGCGATGCTTTCAATAATGGTAACGCCTGATTTTTGGCGAAGTGAAAAAATTATCTCACTTGGACAAAGCAAGGAGCTAAAAAAAGAGCTTGGCATAGATGAAAATGCAAAATATGCAAGTTTTAATGATTTTTTTAGAGCCACAAAAGATGGTGGAAGTGAATATAAACTCACAAAATTTGCCGAAATTGCTAATCGTAAGCACCCTGGATCACGCAATACATTTGATAAAGATGTGATAAAGATTGACGAGAGATTGAACGTTTTTTATATGATATTTATTGGTGAAATTTTTAAAATTTTTCCAAAACAAGATGACCCATCAAACTCTTGGTATTCGCCTGCTAGTGCAATGATGTACTTTCCGCCTAAAGAGGCTGATCTGGTCATCAATATGATGAGAGAGTATTTTGCAGCAGTTGATGCGGCAACAAAAGATAATGATTGGAGCAAGGCTGATGCTGCACTTGATAAAATTTCAGCCTATCAGCAAAAGTATGGCTCTGCTGTAATGCCAAGTGAAGAAAAGATAAATATAGAAATTTTGTTTAATAAAATTCAAATTTTTGAGCGATTGACGCCAGTTTATCTTTTGGCTGGCCTTGCGCTTTTATTTTTTGTTTTTGTCAAAATGCTAGCTCCAAAGGTTCAGATAAATGGTATTGTAAGAGTTGTATACATTGTAAATTTGCTGGCTTTTCTTGCTCATACTGTTGGACTTGGACTTCGTTGGTACATTGCTGAGCATGCGCCTTGGAGTAACGCTTATGAATCAATGGTCTATATCGCTTGGGCTCTAGGATTTTCTGGTATCGTCTTTGCAAAACGTAGTCCTATCGCTCTTGCTCTTACGTCTATATTGGCTGGTGTTACATTGTTTGTTGCGCACCTTAGCTGGATGGATCCGCAGATCACTACACTTGTGCCAGTGCTTCAAAGCTACTGGCTAACAATACATGTCTCTGTCATTACTGCAAGTTATGGATTTTTAGGGCTTTGCGCGTTACTTGGTGGCTTTACACTATTGCTTATCATTTTACAAAATAAGAAAAAGCCAAATCCAGAAATTTCTCGCAATATCCTCGAAGCTACCCGTATAAATGAGATGGCAATGATACTAGGACTTAGCTTGCTTACTCTTGGAAATTTCCTGGGCGGTGTTTGGGCGAACGAGAGCTGGGGCAGATATTGGGGCTGGGATAGTAAGGAGACTTGGGCGCTAGTTTCGATACTTGTTTATGCCGCAGTTCTTCATATAAGATTTATTCCAAAGCTAAACAACCAGTATGCATTTGCGGTGGCTTCATTCTTTGCTTATTGGTCGATTATTATGACTTATTTTGGCGTAAATTTTTATTTAGCTGGCATGCACTCATATGCAGCTGGCGATCCATTACCAGTGCCTGATTTTGTCTGGATTAGTATCGTAATAATGGTGCTTATGAGTGTTTTAGCATTTACAAAGCGATCACTTTGCTCAAGGCTTTAGATGCTAATAAAAGGCCTAATAGTTTTCTTTGTTGTATTGTTATTAATTGCAATTTGTGTGTTAATCTATATACTTTTAAGAAATAGGGATTATAGCACCGAAACAAAGGAACTTGCATTAGAAAAAGAAGAGATAACGATCGAAAAGCTTGAAAAGCTTGCGGGTGATAATAGTCTAAGTAAAAACGAGCTTTTCGAACTTATTCAAATTTTTGTAGGAAATTTTAGTATACCAGCTAAAAATAACCAAGTCATGCCAAAAGAGGCAAATAACTATATAAATTTTATAATTTTAATCTGCTCTCATAAAAATTCTGATGCAAAGCTCATTAGTTTTTTAGACAAAGAGGCTAAAAAGAAAAATCCAAGCTACATTGTCGAAATAGAAGAGAGTGAAAAAATCGGCATAGAAAATCGCAAAAATCGTAGATAAATTTATTAAAAAAAGTGTAGTTAAAATATCTTAAAATTAAATTTGGTATAAAAATGAGTTCTTATGATATTGATTCTATCTATGTGATATTTCTTATTTTCTTTTCAATCGTATTGCCAATATTTTTGATAATCCCAGCAGGTAGATATAATATAAAGGTTTATGCGAGTAAATTTGATCTAATCGGACTTCATCTAATTTTTCCAATCATTATATTACCTGCTTTGGTAGGTACTTTTATTTTAGTTTGTAGCTTTTTAAATATTTCAGATTATGCTGGTTTAAGCTTTGTATTCTATGCTTTTTTGATTCTAATGATAGCTTATATAATTTATGGCTTTTATGTTTGTATCAAATATAATCACGGCTTTTTTCATTGCATTGTAGCGCTTTTCTTAAGGTTTAATTATGTTACGCCGCTTACTTATCTAATCTTTTTAGGCGGAAAGAACTACAAAGATGACAAAGAGATAACTTCTAAAAATATTAAAGACTTTAAATTTTTTGATCAGTTTAGATTTTCTATTTATAATTTAATTGCTATTAGAAACTAAAAGTATTTTAAGAGTATTAAAGACTTTGTAATTAGAGAAATTTATTAAAAGCAATAAAAGCAAAAGAAATTTTTATATCTTTCTTGTTTTTAAAATTTTAGTCCAAAGCAGGTTTTTGTTTTGCCTTATCATTTTTAAGCTTATCTTTTTTGGCTTCAAACTCAGCTATTACATTTGCATCAGGAAATAAATATCCATCCTCAACCATCAGATCAACTGCTTTTTTAAACATAGGCAAGGCACTTTGAGCACCGAAGTAGTAGTAAGGTCTTTTAGGATCCCTTGCTAAAACGCCTATTGTGTAGCTATTGCCTCTTGTATCATTTACAAAGCCAAAAAATGAGCCATTGTAGGTATTGCTGTATCCACCACTACCTGAGGCAATGTGTGCAGTTCCAGTCTTGCCACCTATCTCAAGTCCTGGCGTAAAGGCTTTTAGTCCAGTACCTTTCTCAACCGTTTTTATTAAAATTCTCTTCATTATCTTTGCGGTCTCTTGTGATATAACTTGAGCTGGCTCGGACTTTGGCAAATCATATCTTTTTCCATTTCTCTCTAAGTAGGCAACCATGTGAGGAGTAACTTCAATGCCTTTATTATTAAATGTATTATAGGCTTTTAAAAGCTGCATAAATGTAGCTTGCAAGCCGTATCCGTAGCTCACAGTCGCCTTATATGTCGATGAGTTTAGCTTTGTAACTGTTGGCATCATGCCTACTTGCTCGTAAGGTAGATCTATGCCAGTTTTTCTTGAAAAGCCAAAATTTAAAAGTCCTTGATAAATTTGTGGCCCATTTAAACGTTCAACAAGCTGAATCATGCCGATGTTTGAACTGTGTACAATTATGTCTTCAGCACTCATAAAAGGCTCTGGGTGGGTATCTTTGATTATCCTTTTGCCAAGTTGGTATCGGCCATTATAGGTATTTACAAGCTCAAATGGATTTACTTTCTTCTCTTGAAGTAAGATGGAAAATATAAATGGCTTAAAAACTGAGCCAACTTCATAAGCATATTCACTAACGGTCGAATTTAGAGCGCTATAATCTTGCTTTCTTATGTTTGAAGGATCATATCTTGAGCTAGAAGCTAGGGCTAAAATTTCTCCATTTTTGCTATTCATTATGCAGATGACTAACTCTTTTGCATCTAGAAATTCACGCTTTTCATCTAAAATTTGCTCTAGTTTAGTTTGAAATTTTAATGGTATAGAAAGTACTGCATTGTAGCCATCTACTCTTGTTGCTAAATTTGAGTCACTTGTTAAAATAATATTATTTCCAATATCGCGAGGCCCTAAAATTTTTGCATTTTGTATAGGGGCTAAATAATCTTCATAATATCTCTCAAGACCTTTTACGCCTTTGCTTTTTGTAAGTGCGTCACTTTCAGTTTTGCTCACGTAGCCAATAGCTGGTGTGAGGGCATCTTTTGACATAAATTTACGATTTTGGCCGCTCTCCATTACTCTCATGCCCTGAAATGAAGCAAGTCCTGTTTTTGGATCAAGGTATGAAACCAAAATGCTCTTGCGATTTAGCTTTCTTGAGAGCTCTTGAAGATAAGTAGCACCCTTTGCATCAATACTATATGAGAGTGTAACGATGCCTTTTGTACCATTTATGATCTTTCTTACTTTGTTTGGATCGTCGCCGCTGTAAAGCGAATATAGCTTGATAAACATCTCTTTTTTATTAGGATCAATATTTCTAGTATCAAGCATCACTTTGTAGAGTTTTTGGCTTGAAGAGATGCTAAAGCCATCTTTTGTGATTATATTGCCACGAATTGCTGTGTTTATATCGCTTGTTTGAAGCCTAGGAAGCTTTCGCTCGATACTTGCTCTATAAAATATGACAAGTACAAATATTGAAATTCCAAAAGTAATTAATAAAAAAAGTATGGTTATTTTTGATTTTCTGGAATTCATTAATGACTTAAATTTGTGTTCTAGAAATTTCTTTATAAGCACTTAGTGCTTTGTTGCGAATTTCTAGCATAAGCTTCATGCTAGTCTCTGCTTTGCCTATCGCAATAGCAGCTTGGTGAAGATCTTTTACCTCGCCAGTCGCAAGATCGGCTATGGCTTTATCAGCGTTTATTTGAACCTTGTTTAGCTCTTTTAAAGAGTCGTTTAGGGCATTTTCAAAGCCGCCTCCTTCGCCTGCTTTTGCTATTTTATTTGAATTTTCATTTTTATTTATTTTGTCTAAATTTATACTATTTATCATTATGCTTGTCCTGAAATAAGTGATATCGCACTTTGTGCTATTGTTTTTGCGTTTTGAAAGGCTGCCACGTTTGCTTGATATGCCCTTGTTGCTTCAAGTAGGTCAGACATCTCGATGACTGGATTTATATTTGGAAATGCGACGTAGCCATTTGCATTTGCGTCTGGATGACTTGGGTCATATTTTAGCTGAAAGTCCTTATCGTCACGTACTACTTTATCCACAATCACGCTAGTTAGGGCAGGGTAAGCATTTCTTGGTGAGCTTGGATCATCTAGTGGATTTTCATACTCGAGCAGACTTTGTGAGCTTTTAAGCTGATCGTTTAAAATTTTATCAAAATTCATCTCTTTAAAGATCACCTCTTGCCTTCTGTAAGGGCCACCTTCAGCCGTTCTTGTAGTTTGAGCATTTGCTATGTTTGAGCTGATGACGTTCATTCTGAAGCGTTGTGCGCTTAGTCCGTATCCACTAATATCAAAATCGTTTAAGTATGACATCATCTCTCCTAGTTCTTAGCGCTTGCGTCTATTACGCTTTTAAAGATATTGCTTTGAGCCTTGTATGCGTTATCAAGGGCGTTTATCATAACTGTATTTTTGCCTATTTCTGTTGTCTCAACATCAAGATCAACCGTGTTGGCGTCATTTCTGGCCATGTGACCATCACGCAAGAAAATTTGAGCCGTATCGCTTTTTGGAAAATCAACCACAGCCATATGCGCTTCGTTTGTCTTAGCAAGTTGTAGTTTTTTTTGGCTTGAAGTGTTATAAATTTCATTTGCTTTTTCTTTTAAAACATCTTCAAATCTTATATCTCTAGCTTTATAAAATGGTGTATCAACGTTTGCAAGATTGCCAGAGATTAGTTTTTGGCGTAGTTCTCTGCCTGCAAGAGCTGATTCAACAAGTGGGCTAGATTTTGATTTATCTAAAACAAACATTTAAAATCCTTATGAAATTTCACATTTTTATAAGCAAACGATGTTCCAAATATAGGGTAAATTTATTTTGTCTCATAAATTTTTGCCAGATCTTCTTTCATTTTTGTGACTTTTATACCACCAAGATAGTATTTTACCCCGTATTGTCCGCTATCTACGTCTGTTAAAATTTGATATTCGCCATTTTTTATCACGACCTTAAAAGGTAGTGCGATCTCGTGTTTGTATTCGATGTCTCTTACGATTTGCTCGGCAAGTCTGTCATTTATCTTTTGATCGTTTGTTATGAAATAATAGGCGTTAAATTTTTGCATAAATTCGTGCAAAACATACTCATTTGTGACATTTTCAAAGTGAGTTAGTCCAATTAGTGTAAATTTATCTTTGTTTTCAAGCTGATATTTTGTAAGCTCAGCTGCCTCTTTTTGACAAGGCGGGCAAAATGTACCAAAAATATCGATCATTAAAACCTTATTTTCATCATTTTTGATAGCAAAGCCGTGATCTTTTCTAACTAAAGTAAGCTCCTTGCCGCTCACATCTACGAGCTTCACCTCTTCATTTGGACTAAATTCTTTAAAATTTGCACTGCTACTCTCATCATCACCGCACCCAAAAAAAGCAAATAAAGCGATTATTAAAACAAGCAAATTTTTCATCTTATCCCTTAAACATATCTTTTTATGGCAGCTCTTGCCTCTTTGTCTGCCTCGCGTCTTTTTAAAGTCTCGCGCTTGTCGTGTAAATTTTTACCTTTTGCAAGAGCTAGTCTTGCTTTTACGATGTTTTTATCGCTTAGATAAAGTGCCAAAATAACTAGTGCTAGTCCATCTTGCGAGACTTGACCAAAAATTTTATCAATCTGCTTTCTATGCATCAAAAGTTTTCTAGCTGCTCGCTCATTTGGACGAAATGCGCTGTGTGTAGTCTCAAGATAGCTGATATGGGCGTTTAGTAAGAAAAGCTCGCCCTTTATGACACGCACAAAGCTATCTTTTAAATTTGCCCTGCCAGCCCTTAGTGCTTTGACCTCGCTGCCTTTTAGTACAATACCAGCCTCGAAGGTCTCAAGTATGCTAAAGTCATGCAAAGCTTTCTTGTTTTTTGCTAGATCTTTTATCAAAATTTTACCTTTTAATTTACACTAAATACACTACTGCCACTGCCACTTAGAAATTTATCTCTAAACTCATTCATCTGTGGATAGAGGTTAAAACATGGCGCAAAAAGATCGTTTAACTCCCCATTTTTATAAATTTCAAGTAGCTTTTTGCTCTTTAAATTTTGCATCTTTTTTGCAACATTAACGTCTATATATTGTAAGAAATTGCTTCTAAATTCTTGATAAACCATAGGTGTAGAGCAAAAAACATTTGGTGTGAAAATATTTAAATTTGGTACTTCATCGTCAAATTCTTCTATGATCTCGCCTATGCCGCTCACATTTGCTGCCTTGTAGCCACTCACAAAAAAAGCTACATCTGCGCCAATATTGGCAGCGATTTGCATTAGCTTTTCACGTTTTATATTTAAATTTAGCTCGTCATTTACCATAAGTAAAAAGGTGGCGGCGTTTGAACTGCCTCCTCCTAGACCAGCACCTATTGGGATTTGTTTGTTGATGATGATTTTATGAGAGCTAAAAAACTCATCTAGCTCGTTTAAAAAGCCAGCTTTTTTTAGCTCGTCTATCGCTTTTTGGATGATGTTTTCTTTTATCTCTTTGTTGTTGCATTCGATAGTAAAAGAATTTGACTTTTCAAAATAAATTTCATCAAAAAGCTGCTCACAGAGGATAAAGCGCGATAAAATTTCGTGGTAGCTGCCTCTAGTGCCAACTATCTTTAAAAATATATTTATCTTTGCAAAGCTTTTCATTTCTCGATTTTTTTAGCTAGCTCATGAATATCGGCTTCACTTGCAGTTTTTGTGGCATGGATATTTTCGTTTTTGATATCGTTTGCTAGTTCGCTTCTTAGTATCATTGTGTTTCGTGGCGCTTCGATACCGAGTTTAACAGTATTTTTTGAAATATTTACTATGACAACTTTTATGTCATTTCCTATTAAAATTTCTTCATTTTCTTTTCTTGCTAGGATTAACATTTTTCAACCTTATTTAGAGTGTAATTTATAGTATCATCCGTGATTTGGATTACGCTCATAAATTTATCATAATTTAGCAAATAAATTCCTTGCTTCTGTGTTTCAAAATCGTTAATTTTTAATTTCTTACCATCAAGAATATCATTTATGTCCCCAAAGTATGTATTATTCTGAATGTTTAAAAAATCACAAATATTCAAAAATTTTTCATTTTCGTAGCAAAATTTGCCTTCACTTATCCTTTTTAATGAGCTTAAAGTTACATTATAACCAAGCTTTTTTCCAAAAATTTCTGCATACGAACGGATATAACTTCCTTCGCTTACGCTTAGACGAATGGTTAAAAATGGGTGAGAATAGTTTAAAATTTGGCTATCAAAAATTTCCATCGTTTCTGTCTTTAGCTCAAATTCTTCGCCGTTTCTAGCTAGCTTGTAGGCTCTTGTACCATTTACGTGCTTGGCGCTAAATTTTGGCGGGATGTAGCTTATCTTGCCGGTTAACTCATCTCTAATGGCTTCAAGTTTTTCTAAATTTAGCTCTTTTACATTTGAAATTTCAGTGATATTTTCATTATCCATGCTTGGACTACTAGCACCTAGCCAGATCGTAGCTTCATAGATTTTTAGACTTTTGTCTAAAAATCTAAAAAATTTCGTATACGAGCCAAAAGCGACTATTAGGCAGCCGCTAGCAAATGGATCAAGTGTGCCTGAAAATCCAGCTTTTTTAACGCCGTATTTTCTCTTTAATCGCCCTAAAAAGTGGTTTGAGCTCATGCCAGCTGGCTTATTTGCCACGAAGATGGCGTTCATACGGCCTTTTCCACGAAGCTTGACATGATCTCTCTTACGTTGCCACCAAAATTTATAGTGAGCTTAAACTCTTTTTTGATCTTACTAACCGCACTCACCCTACCGATACCAAAAATTTTATGCTTAACCAAGTCGCCTTTTTTAAATTCATTACTCTTTTCGATGACTAGCGAGCCATGCGTGATACCGCTCTCACTTAAAAATCTACTCTTATTTAGCCTCGTGCGCTGACCCTTGTAAAAGCGCGAATTTGCAAAGCTTAGACTAAGTGTCTTTTTAGCTCTTGTGATCGCCACGTATGCAAGTCTGCGTTCTTCTTCGATGTCGCTGCCATCGCCGATGAGTGGAAAAAATCCCTCTTCAAGACCGATAACAAAAAGGTGCTCAAATTCAAGCCCCTTGCTCGCATGCACGCTCATAATGCTAATAGCCTCGTCACTGATGCCGTCTTGCTCGCTTGTTAGCGTGATCTCGTTTAGAAATTCCTCTAGATCAAAGCTTGGATTTTGCTTGATCTGATCTTTTAAAACAGCGTAAAACTCGTCGATGTTCGCCGCTCTTTCAGCACCATCTGGTAAGCTCTCGTAGTATTTTTTCACGCCAAATTTAGCTTCAAATTTATCTATTAGGTCAAAAACCGAGCTGCTTTCTTGAAGCTCTTTTAGGCTGTTCGCAAACTCAACAAGTGCCGATTTCACCTTTTTACTAAAGGCTTCGTCGTTATCAGAGATATTTGAGATCGCCTCGTAAATGGAAATTTTACCCTCAAATGCCATTTTTTCAAGCTTATCAAGGCTCACTTTACCTAGTCCTCGTTTTGGGCGGTTTATGATGCGCCTTATTGAAAAATCATCGTTTGGATTATTTATAAGCCTTAGGTAGCTTATGATATCTTTGATCTCGGCTCGTTCGTAAAATTTTACGCCGCCGACCATTTTATAAGCGATCTGCTCTTTATTTAGCCCATCTTCAAGCGAGCGAGAGAGCGCATTTATGCGGTATAAGATCGCGATATCTTTTGCTTGCACGCCTTTGCTTAAAAGCTCTTTTATGCATTTTGCGATCTTACCAGCCTCGACGCTCTCATCAAAGCTCTCTATCAAATTTACGGCCTCGCCTTCGCCTTTTGTGCCCACAAGCTTCTTGCCAAGGCGGTTGCGGTTATGATCTATCAGCTCATTTGCGGCTTTTAGTATCGCCTCGCTCGATCGGTAGTTTTTCTCAAGTCTAATGATCTTTACATCTTTAAACTGATCTTTGAAATTTAAGATATTATCGATCTTTGCACCGCGCCAGCCGTAGATACTTTGGTCATCATCGCCCACGACGCAGATGTTTTCGTGGCATAGACAGAGCTTTTTTAGCAGTTTATACTGAAGGTCGTTTGTGTCTTGATACTCATCGACCATTATGTATTTGTAGCGGTTTGAAATTTCTCTAGCAAGATCTTCGTTTTCGTCTAAAATTTTATAAGTAAGCCCTAGCAGATCGTCAAAATCAACAAGATTATTTGTTTTGAGATAATCTTCATATTTTTCATAAATTTGTGCTGCTTGTTTGTAAAAGTTATCCTTGCTTTTATCAAATGAAGAGAAATTTGCGTTTTTATGGACCTCTTCGACGCTTAAAAGTGAGTTTTTGTAGTTTGAAATTTCGCTTGACAAAATCGCCGTGGCAACTGGACTTTCAAAGCTTTTGATGATGCGCTTTTTATCGTCTGTGTCGATTATGACGAAGTTGTTTTTTCTACCAAGTTTTTCTATGTAGAGTTTTAAAAACAAAAGTCCAAATTTATGAAATGTGCAAAGTAGCGGCGAATAGTTTTTACCGCTTTGGCTTAGCATCGCCATAGCTCTACTACGCATCTCGTTGGCGGCTTTGTTTGTAAAAGTAAGAGTTAGTGTATTTGCTGCGTCTATACCGACCTCGCCGATAAGGTAGGCAAGCCTAGTCGTGATCGTCTTTGTCTTGCCACTGCCAGCACCTGCAAGTATGAGCATCGGGCCATCTATGTGGGTGGCTGCTTCGCGCTGGGCTTCGTTTAAATTTGATAGTAATTTTTCCATTTTTCGCTTTTTAAATTTTCTTTTGATTTTAACCAAAAATGCTTAAAATTACTATTTTTTCTTAAATATATCTTTATTTTTAGGATTTTGTAAAAAGACTGAAACCGATTTTTTTGTGTGGTCTGCTTGCTTCTCTTTTGGCTTATGAATAGAAAAATTTACAAGGATCGGGCTATTTTCAACCAAAATTTGAACCACTGCACCGAGCGGAAAGGAGACCACAGAGGCAAAATTTTCACTACCAAAGCCGGCCTCAAAGCTAAGCTCATCTTGCGTTAGTTTCGCACTCTCAAGCGTATAGCCACCAAGTGAAAACATAATGACTGGCATATTAAAGCTGCTGCTTATCTCATCTGGCAAGCTAGGCTCAAAGCTAACTAGCGGTAAATTTGCCATAACTGAGAAATTTAGCCCCTTTTCAAGCAAAAAATCAATGCACTCATAGACGTGCATCTTCATCAAAAGCGCAAATTTCTCATCATCTAAAATTTCGTCTAACATCTTAATCCTTTGAAATTTCTAAAAACTCATCTACTAGCTTTTTGACCTCGTTTATGCCGATCTGCCAGAAATTTTTATCATCGATATTAAAGCCAAATTTACCCACAAGCTCCCTTGGGCTGAGGCTCCCACCAAGGCTCAAAAACTCGGTGTAAATTTCAACGAAATTTTTGCATTTGCCGCTTTTATAAAGCCCAAAAAGTGCAAGCACAAGAAGCTGCGCGTAAGAGTAGGCGTAGCAGTAAAATGGCGTGTGGATGAAGTGTGGGATGTAGCTCCACCAAATTTTGTAGTAGTCATTTAGTGTGACGCTTTTGCCAAACATCTTTTTGTTTTCTCTTAGCCAAATTTTATTTAGCTCATCTAGGCTGATCTCGCCCTCATGTGCGTGCACGGCTCGCTCAAATGTGGTGAAATTTATCTGACGGTAAAGCGTGGCAAACATATCCTCGATCTTGCCAGCAAGCAGTGAAATTTTCTCTTTTTTGCTAAGGCCATCTTTGACGTGGTCAAAAACTAGCATCTCGCAAAAGACCGAAGCCGTCTCAGCCGTGGTTAGTGGTGTGTCTGAATTTAAGTAGTTTACGTTATATGAGAGCTTTTGATGCACGGCATGGCCAAGCTCGTGGGCAAGCGTGAAAAGGTCTCTTCGTTGATTGGTGTGATTTAGCAAAACATAAGGGTGAGTGTCGCTTGATCCTGAGTGAGAAAACGCCCCACCTCGCTTGTTTGGTGCTGGATAAACATCGATCCAGCCGTCATTAAAGGCACTTTTTGCTATCTCGCCAAATTTAGGTGAAAACGCCCCAAACGCCTTTAAAACTATCTTTTTGCACTCATCAAATTTATACTCGCCCTCGCTGCTAAGAGGCGCGTATCTATCGTAGTCATAAAGCTTTTTAAGGCCTAAAATTTCTCTTTTTCGCTCATAAAATTTAGCAACTAAATCAAAATTTTTCTCAGTTACAGCAATTAGCGAATCAACGCTTTTTTTAGTGATTTGATTTTCAAGGTGTCTTGGCTCTTCAGGAAGCTTGAAATTTCTAAGCTCGCAGCTGGTTTTTAGATCAGTTTTTATCATATTATATATGTAGCCAAGAAGGTGCTGGTGCTTGCTAAGCTCGTTTGAAAGGCTTTTGGCGGCTAGTTTTCGCACGTTTTGGTCGCTCTCATGAAGCTTGGCTAAAATTTCCTCTTCGTTTAAAAGTTCGCCTTTAAATTTAAACCTCATCTTGCTCATGCTCTCATCAAAAAGCCTTGAAAAGCCCTCAGCTCTAGTGCTTGCCGTGCGAAGCAGCACTCTTTCTTCAGCAACGCTTAGCTGGTGTGGTTTTGCTTTGGCGAGGTTGCTTAGATAGTAGCCATATTTTTTAGAGCTTTTTATGATCTCTTCTTGTTTTTTAGGGCTAAACTCATTAAATTTGATTTCAAAAAATATCAAATTTTCATTTGCTTTTGTCGCTATTTCATCGATCTTTGCGTAAAATGCGCCCTTGCTTGTATCTTTGGCAAAATTTAAAAAAGCGTAAGTCATTACCTTTGAAATTTTAGCTATCAAATTTTCATATTCAGAAAATGCCTTTAAAAACTCGTCTGTTTTTAAATTTTCATAAATTTCTAGGTATTTATCTTTAAATTTCTCGCACTCTTTTTGTAAATTTAGTGCGTTTTGCTCGCACTCTTTTTCGTTTGCAAAAAGTGCTTTTAGATCCCAAATTTGCATATTTATCCTTTAAATTTTTGGGACATTTTACAAAAAAATGGATAAAAGTAAAATTTCAGCCAAAATTTAGCTGAAATTTTATGAATGTTAGTTTGAAGTCTCTGAGGCTACTGCTGTAAAAAGAACGTCTGATGAGCTATTTAGCGCAGTTTCAACTGAGTCTTGGATGACACCAATGGTAAAGCCAACTGTGACAAACTGCATAGCGATGTCATTGCTGATACCAAAAAGACCGCACGCTAATGGCACTAAAAGAAGTGAGCCGCCAGCCACACCAGATGCGCCGCACGCACCAAGAGCTGAGATGAAGCAAAGAAGTAGCGCATCGCCAAATGTAACTGTGATAGATGGGATAGAATTTACCGCAGTAAGCGCTAGGATACTAATGGTAACTGCTGCACCGCCCATGTTTATGGTGGCACCTAGTGGGATCGAGATCGAGTAAAGCTCCTCTTTTAGACCAAGCTTTTTGCAAAGTGCCATATTTACAGGGATATTTGCGGCCGAGCTTCTTGTAAAAAATGCTGAAATAGCGCTCTCTTTTAGGCAGATCATGACAAGTGGATAAGGATTTTTTCTAGTTAATACAAAAACCATGGCTGGATAGATGATAAATGCGACAACAAGCATTGCTCCAACAAGAACTAAAATCAGTTTTAGATATCCTGCAAGTACTTCAAATCCAGTTTCATGAATGCTAATAGCTACCATACCAAAGATACCAAACGGAGCTAGTCTAATGATAAATTTAACGATATGAGTCACGCCATCGCTTATGTCTTTAAATACTTTTTTGGTCTCAGCTGTGGAATTTCTAAGTGCTATACCACTGCCTACTGCCCAGGTAATGATGCCTATATAGTTGCCATTTGCAAGGGCGTTTATTGGATTTTCGACCATTTTATAAATGAGATCTTTTAAAACATTGGTAATTCCCTGAGGCGCTGACATATCAGCACTTGCAAGACCTTTTAAAGAAAGCTCCACTGGGAATAAGAAACTAGCAATAACTGCAACAACGGCTGCTAAAAATGTACCAATTAGATAGAGTGTAATGATCTTTTGCATACCTTTTGTATGGCCAAAATCTCTTAAAATGATGGATGTTGCCACTAAAACAAAGACAAGAATTGGTGCGATAGCTTTTAAAGCGCCTTTAAATAAATCGCCTAAAACTGAAGCTGAAGCTGCAATAGAATTAGCTGAGCTAGCTTTTTCTTTGGCTTCGTTTAGCTGTGTGGCTTCATCTTGACTAAGGCGAGTTTTTATAACTTCATCTATGCTCAAACCACTCTCGTTTTGAATAGTTTGAATTTTGGCCGAGATCTTGTTATAAGGAGCTGCTTCGTAGTGTGTGTAAAAGCCAACTAGGGCACCTAGGATGATACCAACTAAAATTTGAACTATCAAATTTCCATCGGCGTATCTTCTTGCTATGTTTTTAAGCATATTCATTTGACACCTTAATAAATTAGTTTTTTGTTGATTTTAGCTAAACAATTTTTAAATATAAAGAATTTGATAAAGATTAATAAGCTTTTTAAATAGATTTGTTACAATTGCACAAAATTTAGTCAAGAAAAAAGGATGAAAATGTATCTATTTACCTCTGAAGTTGTAAGTCCAGGTCATCCAGATAAATGTGCTGATATAATCGCTGATAGCATAGTGGATACTATTTTAACACAAGATCCAAATGGTCGTGTTGCAAGTGAAGTCTTTGTGGCTGGGAAAAATATAGTAATAGGCGGAGAGATAAACTCAAAGGTAAAGCTCTCTTATAAAGACTACGAAAAGATCGTAAAAGATGCTCTTGCACATATCGGATATGATGGAAAGAGTAATTTTACAAAAGAGCAGTGCTTGCATCCAGATGATATTGAGGTTAAAGTCTGCCTAAATCAACAAAGCCCAGATATAAATCAAGGCGTTGATCAAAGTAGTGGCGAGATCGGAGCAGGTGATCAAGGCATCATGTTTGGCTTTGCAAGCTGCGAAGCGAAAGAATTTATGCCTGCAGCTATAACTTATGCAAGAATGCTTTGCGAAAAAGTCTATAAATTTGCCAAGGCAAATCCTGATAGGCTTGGTGTTGATATAAAAACACAAGTTACGATTGATTACGGCAGCAAAGATAACTTTGAAAACTGCAAACCTCAAAGCATCCACACTATTGTCGTATCTGCTCCTTGCGTGGAGAGCATGAAGATAGAAGAGCTTCGCGCACTAATACAAAATTTAATAGACGAAACTGGCCTTCCAAAAGAGCTATATAATAAAGAAAAAACGATCATCTATATAAACCCAACAGGCAGATATGTAAATCATAGCTCGCTTCATGATAGCGGCCTAACAGGCAGAAAACTAATCGTTGATAGCTTTGGCGGATATAGCCCAATAGGTGGTGGCGCTCAGTCAAGTAAGGACTACACAAAGGTTGATCGCAGTGGTCTTTACGCAGCGCGCTGGATAGCTAAAAATATCGTCGCAGCTGGCCTTGCTAAAAAATGTATCGTCCAGATAAGCTACGCGATCGGCGTTGCAAAGCCAACTTCAGTTAGCGTTGATACCATGGGAACTCATGCAAATGGCGTAAATGACGATATGCTTTCAAATTTTGTAAGCGAGCACTTTGCTCTAACGCCTCGCTGGATAACAAATAAATTTGGTCTTGATAAACCAAGCAAAGATACCTTTTTATACGCAAAAGTAGCTGCAAAAGGTCAAGTGGGAAATGCAAAATATCCTTGGGAAAAACTTGATGCAGTCGATACTTTCAAGGCTTTACTAAAAAAATAATCAAAAAAGTGGCTTTATCTAAAAGCCACTTTAAATTTCTCTTCAAAACTCATCCCAAAACGCTTTTTTAGGCTTTATGATCTCACTTTTTGAGCTATTTACGCTGTGATAGACTGCTTTATTGTATTTTGTGGCAAGGTGTTTTATTAGTAGCCTTTGAAGCACAGGCTCGCTGCTTGGCACAAACCAGCCATTGTTTGTGATAGCTACAACCACTTCAAATTCGCCCTTATAAAGCTCCTCTCTTGTCGCTTCATAGCAGATAGCGTTTCTAATTTTTACTCCATCTACCTCGTAGTCGCTAAAATTTTCAGCCTTTTTAAAGTCGCTAGCTCCGCCAAAAAATAGCTTATTTACTGTATCTTGCATAAATTTTGGTAAAGGAATTTCTTCGCCAAATGGCACTAAAAATTTCTTATCCATTCGCCTAAGAGTGCCATCTTGAAACAAAAATGCAGAGTTATAAATTTGCTTATTTTCATAAGCAAGCGCGCCAGCTACGATAGTTATCTTTTTTGAAAGCTCTTTTAGCTCATCGACAAGTAGCGGCTCATTTGTCATAAATAGTGGAAACGCGCTCTCTGGCAGCACGATAAGGCGTTTTTGCTCGGCTACTGCGCTATTTATCATGTCTAAATTTTCATTTGTAAATTTCATGCGTAAGCTTTTATCCCAGCGCACCCTTTGAGCGACATCGGTGTTTATTAGCTCCACGTCAAATGGCAAAGTCTTTGCCTCACTACTTTTAAACTGTAAAGCGGCTACTAGACAGATAAAAGCTAGAATAAATTTTAAAATTTTACCTTTTAAACTCAAAGAAATAGCCGCAAGAAATATAAATATAAGCCCTCTTGTGCTTGGCTCAAAAGGCCCTAAAACAAGTGTGGCCTCGAGTTTAAACCAGTTAAAGCCAAATGGATGAACGTAGCTTACTAAAAATAGTAAAACAGCTCTTAGCACGACAAAACTGGGAAAAGAGGCTACCCAAAACATAAATCCGTAAACAATGGCTACAAAGAGGATGACAAACGGTATAAGCCAAACAAGCTCATAGTAGATAAAACTAAAGCTGATCCAATAAAACCATAAAATTCCTGTGAAAAATCCAGCCGCGAAAAAACCAGCTCTGCTTAAATTTATGATGATGCCAATTCCAGTCAAAGTTAGAAACGGTGAGATGAAATTTAATAGCAAATTCTCGAAGAGGCTTAAAAAAATAAAGTTGGAAAGCAAAAAAGCACCGACAAAGGCTTTTATTATAATTTTAGTGCTAAAATGCCCATTTAAAAATCTTACAAATAAGGAAATCCATGCAAAACGCTGATTTTTTAACATCATTACTACCTCTTGTTGTGCTTTTCGCCATATTTTACTTTTTGGTTATTAGACCTCAACAAAAACAACAAAAAGCCCATGCAGCAATGCTCGCAGCTCTTGATAAAGGTGATAAGATAATAACTAATGGCGGACTTATCTGCGAAGTGATTAAAGCCGAAAATGATTTTATCAAAGTTAAACTTAACGATGATGTAATCGTTCGCATAGCACGCGAGTTTGTAGCTAAAAAGATCGAAGATAAATAATGCGTAACGCAAGAGTCACATATAGGCTAATTATCTTAATATTAGCCTTGATTTTTGGTTTTGGCTTTTCGGTGCCATCTTTTTTTCAAACTCAAAATGGGGCTAAAATTTCACTTGGCCTTGATCTTCAAGGCGGCCTTCATATGCTACTTGGTGTTGAAACGAGCGAAGCTATTCACTCAAAAATAAAATCAATAGCTGGAAGTATAAATTATTATGCTAAAAAAGAAGATGTGTTAATTGATAAATTTAAGATTAAAGAAGAGAACATTGAATTTACTCTCCTTGATGGCGATGAGGCTCCAAAAGTAGATAAAGCACTAGCCGAGATAAAGGGACTTGATATCAAAAAAGATGGTTTAAATTACAGCATATCTTTAACCGAGCAAGAAAGAACGGATACGATCGAATATGCGATCTCTCAAGCTGTTGAGACTATTAGAAATAGGCTCGATCAGTTTGGTCTAGCTGAGCCAACAGTCGCTAGACAAGGCAAAGACAATATCCTAGTTGAGCTTCCTGGCATAAAGACTGAAGAAGATGAGCAAAGAGCGAGAGATCTTATCGCGAAGGCTGCTCACTTGCAGCTTATGGCAGTTGATGATAAAAGACAAGATCAGGCTAATACAATGAGTGAGGCTGAAGCTGAAAGCTACGGCGATGTGATCTTTAAAGATGCTAAAAATGACCGTGTAAAATATGTCGTTAAAAATATCCCAGTGCTTGATGGCTCGATGCTAACTGATGCAAAGGTTGCATTTTCTCAGCAAAATAACCTACCGATCATAAATTTCACTCTAAATTCAGAGGGTGCTAGAATTTTTGGCGATTTTACTGGTGCAAATGTTGGCAAAAGGCTTGCTATTGTGCTTGATGGCAAGGTTTATTCAGCTCCTGTTATAAATGAAAGAATAGGTGGTGGCAGTGGCCAGATAAGTGGTGGCTTTACCCTTGATGAGGCTCACGACGTAGCGATTGCACTAAGAAGTGGCGCACTTTTAGCCCCTGTTAAGATGCTGGAAAAAAGAAGTGTCGGTCCATCTTTAGGACAAGAGAGCATCAATCAAAGCATGGTAGCGCTTGCTGCTGGATCTATTTTAGTAGTGCTATTTATGCTAGTTTATTACGGAATTTCTGGAATTTTTGCAAATATCGCGCTAGTTGCGGATGTCGTTATATTGGTAGCTGTTATGGCACTTTTTGGAGCGACGCTTACCTTACCTGGTATGGCTGGTATCGTGCTAACGATTGGTATGGCGGTTGATGCAAACGTCATCATAAATGAGCGTATACGTGAGCTTTTGCGTGAAGGTATAGCGATAAGAACAGCTGTGCAAAAGGGTTATGAGCACGCTATGAGCGCAATTATCGACTCAAATTTAACTACTATCATCACAGTTGCTGTGCTTTACGCTTATGGTACTGGTCCAGTTAAAGGCTTTGCAGTAACAATGGCAATAGGTATTATGGCTTCGATGCTAACAGCTATACTTGGTACTCATGGCATGTTTGATGCTGCTATGGACAAGATAGAAAAAAGTGGAAATACCAGACTTTGGTTTGGTTATAAAAGGAGCTAATGATGCAAATTTTTACTAAAGCAAAAGTTTATGATTTTATGCGTTTTAGATTTGCTTCACTAGCATTTTCTATATTTTTATTTGTTGGCTCTATTGTTTTACTTGCGACAAAAGGCCTAAACTACGGCATTGATTTCTCTGGTGGTACGCTTATCCAGCTAAAATACGACACCAAAGCGCCACTTGATAAAATTCGTGATGCTTTTGGCACAAATGAGGTGCTTAAAAACGCCTCTGTTACTGAGTTTGGAAGCGAAGATGAGGCTGTTATTAGATTTTCAGGTTCAAGCTCAAATTTAACTGGCGACATTGGTACTGAGATAAAGCAAATTTTAAAAGATACTGGAAATTTTGAGGTAAGACGTGTTGATATCGTTGGACCAAAGGTTGGTGACGAGCTTAGAGAAAAAGGCTTGATGGCTCTTGGAATTTCACTAATTGGCATATTAATCTACATCACATTTAGATTTGAGTGGCGTTTTGCGCTAGCTGCAATTGCAACTGAAATTCACGATATAGTTATAACTGTTGGTGCTATTTCGCTATTTAATATTGATGTAAATTTGGACACGCTAGCGGCTGTATTAACAGTGCTTGGCTACTCTCTAAATGATACGATCATCATTTTTGACAGGATAAGAGAGGGTATCAAAGAGAGTAAGAGAACTGACATCGAGGGCGTTATCAACGAGTCGGTCTCAGCTACGCTTTCAAGAACTATCCTAACTTCAGCAACTACGATGATGACAGTTCTTGTGTTATTTTTATTTGGTGGAGATATGATACATGGATTTTCATTTATTCTTATCGTTGGTATTGTCATAGGAACGATCAGCTCGATCTACATCTCTTCGCCGTTTCTTATCTGGTTTAAATTTAGCATCGAGCATTTTAGAAGCAGAGAGACTGAAAAACAAAAGATAAAAAAAGAGCGCGAAAAAGAGCGTGCTATGTTTGAGAAAGGCGTTGTGTAAGGAGGGATAATGAACTGGGGAAAAGTTATCTACATATTTTTTGCGCTGATGAGTCTTACGACTACGGCAGAATTTTTATATGATAAAAACGAGATTGCACTTTTTGTGGCAGCTAGTATAAATTTGGTTTCAACACTACTTAAGATTGGTGTTAAAAATTTACTCTCGGCTGAGCTTTTTGCAAGCTCACTGGTTGCTGACTTGCACCTTATACCAGCTTTTGTTATTTTGCAAGTCTCTGAAAATATAACACTTAGCTATTCGTTGGCTATTGGCGCAGTCATTGCAAATATATTTTCACTAGCCTTGGTTTTAATAGAATCAAGTAAAGCTCAAGAAGAATTTTAGGAGAAAAAATGGCTGAGAAAATAAAATATGAGCCTTTAAAGATAGAAAAAAAATGGCAAGAAATTTGGGATAAAAATGAAGAATTTGAACCAAAAGATGACCTAAGCTTGCCGAAAAAATATATCCTAAGCATGTTTCCATATCCAAGTGGACGCATACATATGGGGCATGTAAGAAACTACTCTATCGGCGATGCGCTGGCTAGGTCATATAGGAAAAGCGGATATAACGTGCTTCATCCTATTGGCTTTGATAGCTTTGGTATGCCAGCTGAAAACGCAGCCATAAAACATAAAATTCACCCTAAAATTTGGACTTATGAAAATATCGACTATATGAAAAAAGAGCTTGCAAGCCTTGGTTTTTCATTTTCTAAAAAGAGAATTTTAGCCACATCTGACCCACTTTATACAAAGTGGGAGCAAAGCTTTTTTATAAAGATGTTTGAAAAAGGGCTTGTTTATAGAAAAAATGCAATTATAAATTGGTGCGAATACGATCAAACTGTGCTTGCAAATGAGCAGGTGGAGGATGGCAAATGCTGGAGATGTGGTAATGATGTTGTACAAAAAGAGCTTCCAGGATATTACTTTAACATCACAAAATACGCTAGCGAGCTACTTGATGATCTGAAGCTTCTTGAAGGCAAATGGCCAAATCAAGTAATTACAATGCAAGAAAACTGGATCGGTAGAAGCTACGGCTTGGAGTTTAAATTTTATCTTGATGAAGCTTCAAAAGAGGCTTTAGGTGGTAAATTTGACGGCTTTGAGGTGTTTACTACAAGGGCTGATACGATTTACGGCGTTAGCTACACAGCCCTTGCCCCTGAACATCCTATTGTAAAAGCATTGCTTGAGAGTGATAAGCTTGATAAAAACAAAAAGACAAAGATAAAAACAATCCTGAACCAAAGCCCAAGAGAGCGTCAAGCGAGCGAAAAAGACGGAGAATTTTTAGGAATTTACGTCGTTCATCCACTCACAAATGAAAAAATCCCAGTTTGGGTTGCAAATTTTATCTTAGCTGACTACGGCAGTGGTGCTATCATGGCTGTCCCTGCGCATGACCAAAGAGATTACGAGTTTGCAAGTAAATTTAATCTTCCTATAAAACCAGTTGTAAAACCACTTGATGGCGAGAGCGACGGTTCTAAAGCATACTCTGAGTACGGAATTTCTATAAATTCTGAGCTTATAAATGGACTTGTTTCAGAAGAAGCTAAAAATTTTATAATAGAAAAATTTGAAAAAGATGGTTTAGGCAAAAGGATCACAAACTATAAATTAAGAGACTGGGGAATTTCTCGTCAAAGATATTGGGGTGCACCAATACCTATCGTGCACTGCAAATGCTGCGGCGTAGTGCCAGAAAAAGAGGAAAATTTGCCTATTGCGCTACCAGAAGATGTCGAAATCACAGGCGAGGGCAATCCTTTAGATAAACACCCAACTTGGAAATTTACAAAGTGTCCAAAATGTGGCCAAGACGCAATCAGAGAGACTGATACGATGGATACATTTGTGGAGAGCAGCTGGTATTTTGCTAGATTTGCAAGCGATGAGAAGACTTGGGAGCAAAAAGCACTTGATGAAAAGAGCGTGAATTATTGGATGAATGTAGATCAGTATATCGGCGGTATCGAGCATGCGATATTGCACCTTTTATACGCTAGATTTTTCCAAAAGGTCTTAAGAGACCTTGGCTATCTAAGAGACGATGAGCCGTTTGAAAATTTACTAACTCAAGGCATGGTCTTAAAAGATGGCAAAAAGATGAGTAAAAGCAAGGGAAACGTAGTAGATCCTGATGATATCATAAATAGATATGGCGCTGATACAGCAAGGCTTTTTATCCTTTTTGCAGCGCCTCCTCAAAAAGAGCTTGAGTGGAACGATAGCGCAGTTGAAGGCGCATTTAGGTTTTTAAATAGGCTTTGGGAGAAGGCACAAACTATCAAAAAGATAGACGAACTGCCTCAGGTAGATCATGAAAGCCTAAACAAAGATGAGAAATTTGCAAGGCTAAAGATTTATGAAGCGCTTAAAAAATCAACCGAGGTTTTTGGCGACACATTTGCTTTTAATACATTAATCGCTGCTTGCATGGAGGCGTTAAACGCCATAAATGCACAAGATAACGAAGATGTAAATGCTGAAGGCTTTTTTATCATCTTAAATTTACTAGAGCCTATCGTGCCGCACATCGCAAATGAGCTTAGTGAAGAGCTTTTTGGTAGAAAAAATTTCACAAAGATAGCCGTAAAAGAAGAGGTTTTTGTAAAAGATAGCATAGCTCTTGCAGTTACAGTAAATGGCAAAAAAAGAGCCGAGTTTGAAGTGGCAGCGAGCGAGAGTGAGGGTGAAATTTTAAAGCTAGCTAAGCAAAATGTAGCTAAATGGCTTGAAGGAAAAGAAATTTTAAAAGAGATTTATATAAAAGGCAAATTAGTAAATTTTGTCATTAAAGGATAAATTTTGAGATATTTTTTAGCGTTTTTTATTGCGATATTTATCTGTGGATGTGGCTATAAGCCGGTTTCAAAGATCACACATGATCTAGTTGGCGATAAAATTTACGTTGATGTGATTATCAGCAAAGAAGAACCAAAAAATAGCGTTTGGATAAAAGACGCTGTAAAAGAGGGCATGGTCGCAAGGCTAAATAAAAATTTATCAAGCAAAGAAAGTGCTGATACTTCGATAATAGTTTCAGTTAATAATTTAAGCTATGAAGCAATTATTTATGATGAGTTTGGCTATATTACGTCATACAAAGCACATTTAAGCTTAAATTATAAGACTAAATTTAAAGATGGCACCGTAGTTGATATTCCAGCCACTGGCGAGTATGACTTTAGTGTCGCAAGACGTCAAAAAGATGTAAGATTTGCTGATAGCGTTCTTAGTGATACTCAAAAATACGAAGCTATCAAAGAGGCATCAAAAGAGGCCTTTGATGAGTATATCGCAAGTTTAGCGGTAAAAGGATATAGAAATGGCAGCAGTAACCGTTAGTCAAATAGTCAAGGAAGCCTTAAATGAGATCAAAGATCGTCATTTGATGCTAACGCCAGAGAATTACACTGAAGTCTATAATGAAATTTCTAAAAAATATGGCTTTACAACAGAAGAGAGTAAAAAGATAGAAAAATATATCTCAAGGCTTGGCGATGAATATAAAAATCAAGCCCTAAGCCTCCATATAAAGACGGTCGATGAGTTTGTCGCTTTTATGACTGCCAGGCTCTCTAGGGGTGCTCAACAAGGAGCAGGCCTTGTAGCTGATGATAAAAAACTACAGTCACTAAATGCATTTGCTAGAAGAATTCTCCAAGCAATCTCAATGCTTCACAATAAAGATGCAAAAAGCTTAGCAGAGCAAAGTATGCAGCTACTTGCTAGAAGATATGATGAGAAAAATCTTGAAGAAATGTGCCTTAGATGGTTTGACTTTGTTAGCTCTTACGATACTGAATTTTTAGAATTTTTGAAATATTATGGTGTTAGAAATTTTGATGATTTAAAGACAATGAGTTCTGAACTTGAGAAATTTCTTACACAAAAAGATGAAGATGGCGAAGAGGATGTTTTAATTCAGCTTTTAAGTCTTACTCTTGAGCCTTCTATTACAAAGGATCTTGATGAAGAGCTTAGCACAATAAGAAGTACTTTGAAGCAAAATCCTAAAACCTTAAATAGCAAAGAATTTCAAGAAAAGGTAAAGGCATTTGTTGATCGCAGAATAGAAGAAGATAGAACGGAGATCATCGAGAAAGTTGGTTCACTAAATAATGTCTTGCAAAATATAAGCGAGAGAATTTCTGATATTGCAGTTAGTTCGCAAAGTAGTTCTGATAAAGTTAAAAGCATTAAAAATGATCTAAAAAATGTAAATTTAAATACAAATAGCATTGATCAAGTAAGAAGCATGCTTATTGAGATCGCTGGTGCTTTGGAGATCGAGAGCAAAGAGCTAGGTATCGAGATGCACAATAGACAAGCTACTATTTTAGAGCTTCAAAATAGAGTGAACAGCCTTGAAAAAGAGCTTGAGGAAGCTAAACTGGAGAGCAAAGAGGACTTTTTGACAAAGGTATCTACTAAGCGTGCTTTGATGAATGAGATTCAACGCATTGAAGAGGCATATAAACGCTATGGGACTGATTATTCTATCTGCTTTGTTGATATTGACTTTTTCAAAAGCATAAACGATACTTATGGGCATGAGGCTGGAGATGTTATTCTTTCAGCAGTGGCTCAAGTGCTTAAGAAAAATGCTAGAAAGGTTGATTTCGTTGGTAGATATGGCGGCGAAGAATTTGTAATCTTGCTTCCAAGCACTGGCTTAAAAGATAGTGTTAAATTTGGAGATAAACTAAGAAGCATGATAGAAAATTTTAAATTTATATATAAAAATGAGCGTATTAAGGTTACTATCAGCTCTGGTATAGCGACAAGAAGTGCAAATTTAAGTGAGACGATGACGCTTGAGGCTGCTGATAAGATGCTTTATCTCTCAAAAGAAAATGGCAGAAATCAAGTAATGCCAAAGATAATCGAGGAAAAATGAGCCTAGCTAAATTTCTTGATGGCAAGCCGCTTTATTACAAAGAGATTGACTATGGCAGGATTATTAGAGCGTATGCGACTATAAAAGAGCACATAAAGCCATTTAAGATTATTCACATAATAGGCACAAATGGCAAAGGAAGTACTGGCCGCTTTTTAGCGCAAATTTTAAGCCAAAATGGTGCAAAAGTAGGGCATTACACAAGCCCACATATATTTAAATTTAACGAGCGATTTTGGCTAAATGGTGAGGTTGCTAGCGATGAAATTTTAGAAGCAGCTCATGAGCGTTTGCAAGGACTTTTAAGCGACGAGTACAAGGTAAAAACGAGCTATTTTGAGTATATGACATTGCTTTCTGCCGTGCTTTTTGAGGGTTGCGACTATTTTATCTGTGAGGCTGGCATGGGTGGCGTGCTGGATGCGACAAATGTCTTTGAAAAAGAGCTAAGTATTTTTACGCCCATCGGACTTGATCATACGGCAGTTCTTGGGGATAGCTTAGAAGAAATTTCACACACGAAATTTGAAGCTATGGGTAAAAGAGCTATTTTAAATGATGAGATGAACGAGATAAGCGTTGCTATCGCAAAAGAGATCGCAAACCAGAGGGGTGCAATTTTGAGCTTCCCAAGAGAAATTTTAACCAAAGAAAATTTAAACGAGATCGCAAACTACGCAGATAAATTTAATCTACCAGAGTTTTTACGATCAAATTTAACTCTAGCCTACGCTGCTGCTAAAATTTTAGATAGCAGCATAGACATAAAAAAGCTTGGTGCTCTTACGCTTCGTGGCAGATGTGAAAAGATCGCTTCAAATTTATACGTTGATGTCGGCCATAACGAGCTTGGTGCAAAGGCTGTGGCTAAGAAATTTAGCTCTAAAGAGTTTAGTGACAAGAAGCTAACTCTAGTTTATAACTCATTTTTAGATAAAGATTTCAAGGCGGTTTTGGCAGCTCTAAAGCCAGTCGTTGAGGATGTGCTACTTTATCACTATCACTGCGATGGCAGGGAGCTTGGCGGAGAGCTCATAAATAAAGCACTAAACGAGCTTGAAATTTCACATAGAGAGTTTGAGTCAAGCGATATGAACGATATAAAAGAGGCAAAAAACGGCAAAATTTACCTAGCATTTGGCTCTTTTCACCTGGCCGAAGCCTTTTTAAAAGAGTACTATGCAAGCAAAGGTCTATGAGTATCTTTTAACACACGCCCCACAAATTCTCATCTGTGAAGATGACAAAGAAGCAGCACTTTGTGCGGATGCGGCCAGTTTTGCTGGCTTTAACGCTTTTAAATTACCTGATTTTAGAGCTAAAAAGGGCGATGATCTAAGAAGCTTTAACGAAGAGCTTTTTGAAATTTCATCCGTGCTTAGCAAATACTATAAATTTGATGGCAAAAAGATCATTATAAGCCCATTTAGCACGCTTTTAAACCCACTTCCAACGCAAAAAAACTTAAAGAGCTCAACGATCAAACTAAAAGACAATCTAAATTTAAGCGAATTTGCCGACCTGCTTATACGCTTTGGCTACGAGTGCGTCGATATCGTTGAGAGCGTTGGTGAGTTTAGCATACGCGGCGAAGTGATCGACATTTACGGCGTAAATATGGATGATCCTGTTAGGATTTTGCTCTTTGGTGATGAGATTGAGAGCATAAGAAACTACAACACTGCCACGCAAATTAGCAATAAAGCCGAGCTAAGCGAAGCCGAGATCGTTCCTTTTATCGCAAATTTGAGCAAAGATGAGTTTGAAAAGGTCAGCCAAAAGATCGAGGATATGCAAAGCGACGCCTTGGTGAGTGATCTAAATTCGCTTGGATTTTGGGCGATCGATAGCTTTAGTGACTATTTAAAAGTTTTTGACGCAAAGCTTGTTAGAAAGATCGATTTTGGAATTTATGATGTGCCTGAGGAGAAATTTAAGGGCATTGAAATTTTACCTGAGCCAAAGGTCTACAAAGACCTCGAAGTTACTCTAAATTTTGACTTTTTTGAGCTAAATAAGAGCAAAAATATAACCGTTCTTTCAAGAAACGAAGGGCTTTTTAAGGGCTATGAGCTTGATAGCTTTACAGATGTAAAGCTTGAAATTTCGCCTCTTGTGGTAAATATAACTTCAAGCGACAAGATAGTCGTTTCACTAAATAAATTTGAGAAAAAAAGGCGAGTTAGACGTTCAAGTCTCGTGGTAGACGAGCTAAAAGTAAATGATTACGTCGTGCATGAAGATTATGGTATAGGTAAATTTCTAGGGCTTGAAAAGATCAAGGTTTTGGGTGCTACGAAGGAATTTGTGGTCATTGCTTATCAAAATGACGACAAGCTTCTTTTGCCAGTAGAGCATCTAAATCTAATCGATCGCTACATTGCACAAAATGGCTCTATGGCGGTGTTGGACCGCTTAGGCAAGGCAAATTTTGCCAAGATAAAAGAAAAGGTCAGAGAAAAACTCTTTGCGATCGCTTCAAAGATCGTAGCTATGGCGGCAAAAAGAGAGCTCGTGGCTGGTAAAATTTTGCAAAAAGAAGACATCTCTTATCTAAATTTCGTCCAAGACGCTGGCTTTTCATACACGAGCGATCAGCAAAAAGCGGTAAATGATATAAGGGATGAGCTAAAAAGCGGCAAGGTGATGGATAGGCTGCTTAGTGGCGACGTGGGTTTTGGCAAGACTGAAGTTGCGATGAATGCTATATTTACCTGCATAAAATCAGGCTTTAGCGCATTTTTCTTTGTGCCAACGACGCTTCTTAGCTCACAGCATTACAAGACGCTAAGCCAAAGATTTAGCAAATTTGGCATAAAGGTTTTTAGACTGGATCGCTTCTCAAGCGCCAAAGAAAAATCAAGCCTGCAAAAAGCGCTAAAAGAAAATGAGCCCATAGTTTGCGTGGGTACGCATGCACTTCTTGGTGTAAAGGCTGAAAATTTAGGGCTTATAGTGGTTGATGAAGAGCATAAATTTGGCGTTAAACAAAAAGAGCAGCTAAAAGAAATTTCTCAAAATTCACACATCTTAAGCATGAGTGCCACTCCTATACCAAGAAGCCTAAATATGGCGCTTAGCAAGATAAAAACATATAGCATTTTAGCCACTCCGCCAAGCTCAAGGCTTGATGTGAGAACAAGTGTGAAAGAGTGGGATGAAAAGGTCGTCAAAGAGGCGATCATGCGTGAGCTAAGACGCGGCGGGCAGACTTTTTACATTCACAACCACATCGCAGACATAGAGCAAACAGCAAATGAGCTAAGAAAAATTTTGCCAAAGCTTAGGATTTTGATACTTCACTCAAAGGTAAATGCAAAAATAGCTGAAGATGAGATGATGAAATTTGAGCAGGGCGAGTATGACCTGCTACTTTGCACCAGTATCGTTGAAAGTGGCATTCATTTGCCAAATGCAAACACCATAATTGTAGAAAATGCCAATAAATTTGGCATGGCTGACCTGCACCAGCTGCGCGGTCGTGTGGGCAGAAGTGACAAGCAGGCTTATTGCTACTTTTTGGTGGAGGATAAGGATGTCATTAGTAAAGACGCGCTAAAACGTCTTGTGGCACTTGAAGGCAACTCATTTTTGGGTGCTGGCTCAGTGTTAGCATATCACGACCTTGAGATAAGAGGTGGCGGTAACATCATCGGCGAGGCGCAAAGCGGCCACATCGAGGCTATTGGCTACTCGCTATATCTAAAGATGCTAGAAGATGAGATAAATAAGCTTCTTAATCAAGGCTCCGCAAAGCTTGACAAGATCGATCTAAAGCTTAGCGTAAGCGCCTTTTTAAATCAAGAATTTATAAGAGAAGATAGGCTCAGGCTTGAAATTTATAGACGCCTTAGCAAGTGCAAAGAGGTTAGCGAGGTCTATGAGATACAAAGCGAGCTTGAGGATAGATTTGGCAAGATAGATATATTTACAAAGCAGTTTTTAGATGTCATCATCATTAAAATTTTAGCTCTAAAAGCTGGCATAAAAACGATCTCAAACAGCGAGCAAAACATACTAATAACAAAAAATGATGATGAGAAGATCAGGCTAAAGTCACGTAGCAAGGATGATGACGATGTTTTGGCTGAAATTTTGGTCTATCTAAGAAAGGATAAGAAGTGATAGATTGGGGCGTGAAGTATGCAGCGATTTATAGAAGTACAAAAGGGATGTTAAAGCCGGTTGAGGATATCGATTTTGTCGATATCGACTCACTTTATGGGCTAGAGAAACAAAAAGAAATTTTACTAAAAAATACTCTAAATTTTATCGAAGGCAAGGATGCAAACCATGTGCTTCTTTGGGGCGAGAGAGGATGTGGCAAGTCAAGTCTCGTAAGGGCTGTTTTTACTAAATTTTATAAAGCTGGGCTTCGCATCATTGAGATCGGTTGCGAGGATCTAAAATACCTTGGTGACATCATCGATGAGATCAGAAAGAGTGAGTTTAAATTTATCATTTTCTGCGATGATCTAAGCTTTGAAAATGGCAGTAATGAGTATAAATTTCTAAAACCTATAATGGATGGCTCTATCCAAAAGCCGCCAAAAAACGTCCTTTTATACGCTACTTCAAATCGCAGACACCTAATAAGCGAGTTTAAAAGCGAAAATGAAAACTCAGAGCTAATAGACGGCGAAATCCACTACAGCGACGCAGCTCAGGAGAAAATTTCTCTATCCGATCGTTTTGGTCTTTGGATTAGCTTTTATCAAGGCAACTACGACGAGTACCTAAAAATGGTTGATTTTTACTTTAAAGACTATAAAGGCAATAAAGACGAGCTTCATACGCTTGCTAAAAATTTCGCCACACTAAGAGCTAGCAGAAGTGGCAGAACAGCAAAGCAGTTTTATCTCACATTTAAAGAAAATTTAAAATGAGATCAACTGATCTGTTTTTAGCTCTGCTAAATCACAAAAAGAGAAATTTAGACGAGCTAAAATGGCCGGGCGAGGGCACTTTTGAGGTTGTTTTGGGAGCTATCTTGGTGCAAAATACCAACTGGAAAAATGTAGAAAAAGCGCTAGATAATCTAAAAAAAGCAAATAAAGATAGCCTACAAGGCATTTGCGAGCTTGAAAACAGCGAGCTTGCTACGCTCATAAAGCCAAGTGGCTTTTATAACACAAAGGCTAAACGGCTAAAGACGCTTTGTCTATCTATAAAAAATGAATTCGAGAGCTTTGAAAATTTTAAAGAAAATGTAAGTCGTGAGTGGCTCATAAGCGTAAAAGGTGTTGGAGCCGAGACTTGTGATGCGATACTGGCATATGCTTGCAGTAAGCCATATATGGTCGTTGATAATTACGCACTTAGGATAATGGCGTATTTTGACTATACTTTTGAGAGCTACGAAGAGGCGGCTGAGTGGTTTAGCTCGCTTGATTATGATGAAATTTATAAATTTCTTGATAGCGAGAAATTTGATGAGGTTGAAATTTTAAAACTCTACCACGCTCTTATTTTGGAGTTTTGTAAAGAAAATTTCAAAGGTAAAATTTTAAGCCAAAATGGTCAAAAAATATTAAGTAGCATTAAAAATTAAACTACTAATATGTAACAACTCTTTATAAATTTGCCAAAGATTGGGGCTTTTTATAGTCTATTTTAAAATTCTGTGCTAAATTTACACAAAATTTATCTTATTTAATTTAGGAGGAGTGATGATTTACGATAACATCGTTAAAACGATTGGTAATACACCTATTGTAAAGATAAAAACAGGTGCTGATGAAGCCGAAATTTACGTAAAATTAGAGTTTTTTAACCCAGGTGGCTCTGTAAAAGATAGGATCGCATTTAATATGATAACTAAAATGCTAGCTGACGGTACGCTAAAACATGGCGATACTATCGTTGAGCCAACGAGCGGAAATACTGGCATTGGCGTTGCAATGTGCGGTGCTGCACTTGGCTTTAAAGTGATACTTTGCATGCCAGAGAGCATGAGTATCGAAAGACGCAAGATCGTAGCTGCTTATGGTGCACAGCTTGAGCTTACTCCAGCGTCTGGTGGCATGAAAGCAGCGATCGCAAGAGCTACAGAGCTAGCAGCTCAGCCAAATCATATAATGCTAAGCCAGTTTGAAAACAAGTATAACCCACAAGCTCACGAACTAACAACAGCTGCTGAAATTGTGGCTGATTTTAGCAAGCTTGATGCATTTGTATCTGGCGTTGGCACAGGTGGCACAATAAGTGGCGTAGCAAAAATTTTAAAAGAAAAAGGCTATGATACTAAGATCATCGCAGTTGAGCCTGAGGCATCGCCGGTTTTAAGTGGTGGCAACCCAGGGCCGCATAAGATTCAAGGCATTGGAGCTGGATTTTTACCAAATACTATGAATATGAACTTAGTTAGCGAGGTAGAAAAAGTAAGCAATGATGACGCACTAAACGCAGCTAGAGCAATTGCAAAAAGTGATGGACTCATGATAGGTATAAGCGGTGGTGCTGCTTACGTGGCTGCAAAAAGAGTAGCTAAAAGACTTGGCACTGGCAAAAAAGTACTTTTCATAGCTCCAGATAACGGCGAGAGATACCTAAGTACAGAGCTTTATGGAGCATAAAAATATGTGGGAGAGTCTAAAGGAGTTAGTTCAAACTGTTCGTGAAAAAGACCCATCGGTACATAAGTGTTGCTTTTTGGCAATACTTATAAACACTCCTGGTATTCATGCGGTTTTGTTTCATAAAATTTCTCATTTTTTATATAAAAAAGAACATTTTTTTCTAGCTAGACTCATCTCACAAATTGCAAGATTTTTAACCGGCATTGAGATTCATCCGGGCGCAAAGATTGGTAGAAGATTTTTTATAGATCATGGTATAGGTGTGGTTATCGGTGAGACAGCTGAGATAGGCGATGATGTAATGATGTATCATCAAGTAACACTTGGAGGCACCGGAAAAGAGTGTGGAAAAAGACATCCGACTGTAAAAAATGGTGTGACTATCGCAGCTGGCTCAAAGATACTAGGTGCCATAACGATCGGTGAAAATGCTAAGATCGGCGCAAACTCAGTCGTGTTAAAAAATGTCCCAGCAAACGCGACAGTCGTTGGTATACCAGCGAGAATAGTTCGAGTAAATGGGACAAAATTTGAACCAGAATTTATTATCTAATCTCAAAGATTAGATAAATTTATTCTTACTTTTTATGCTTTAAAATTTGAACATAAATTTCGTCTTTTAGTTTTAACTTCTCTTTTTTTAAATTATCAATTTCAGATGGTTTTGCCAGATTGTCGTCTATTTTTTTATTTAGTTCATCATGCTTTTTGCAAAGAGCAGCAAAACGAGCATCTGTTTTCTTTAGCTCATTTATAAGGTCTGTATATTCATGTAACATATCGGCTCCTATAAAAATTTGAGAAATTTTATCAAGGCTTTGTAAATGCTTGGATATAAAAAAGGTGCCAAGACATTGCTTAAATTTTTAAAAAGAGCGAGTAGAAAAATTTATTTTATACGTATTTGAATTCTTCAGGTTTGTGTTTGCTTTTTACAACGCGTTTGGTTAGACGTATTCCATCAACGGTACCGATAACTAAAAGCTTTGATCCTGTTCCTACTAATGTGTCACCATTTGGCATTGGCACAAAATTATTATTTATATCTCTAATGCCCACTATGTCTGCATTTGTTATGTTTCGTAGATGAGTTTCTTTTAATCTTTTAAATCTTATCCAAGAGTAATCAGGCACAAGAATTTCTTCTATATCGATAGGTGAATTTTTTGTATACAAAAACTGCTCTAATAAATTTTCCATGTCCGGCCTTACGCTCATGGCGCTTAGGCGTTGTGCAACCAGACGAGATGGGCTCACTACATTGTCAGCGCCTAATTTTTTTAATCTTTGTGTATCGTCTTCTGTCTCTGCATTTGTGATGATATGATAAGGCTTTCTGCGACCTATCTCTTTTTCATAAAGTCTTACAGATGCTATAAGGGCGATGTTATCAGCAATATTTGAGCTAAGAGTTATAAGACCTTTTGCGCTTGATAGATGTGTTTTTAAAAAGGCAATTTGCGTGTGTGGCTGAGCTTTTATAAAATATGGATATTTGTAAATTTGGGCTAGCTCTGCGATATCTTCTCTATCATCGACCACTACAAAAGGTATATGATTTTCGCGAAATTGAGCACTAAGTTCGATTGTGTATAGATTGTGATAACAAATAACGAAGTGATTCTTTAGTCTTGCGATCCTATAAAGCATGCGTCGTTCCTTTAAAATGCTAATTAATGTACCTCTTTTTAAAACCTCAACCACAATACCAATCGATAGTGTAAATATAATAAAACCAATAAGTATAAATGTGATAGTAAAAATTCTGCCCTTTGGAGTTATTGGAGCAACTTCGGTAAAACCAACTGTTGTAAAAGTCATGCCGGCTTGGTAAAAGGCATCTATTAGCGAGAAATTATCTATTAAGACATAACCTAACGTTCCAAAAAGTAACAGTAATACGACTGAAATTAGTGGAAATCTAAAAGGTTTTAATTGTTCGTAAAGCTCAGTATCTAGGCTTATTTCTGGTTTTGTAGAGTTTGACCAGTTGAGGAATTTTAAAAGTCTTGAGAGAAAAGACATAAATTCCTCTTCATTTTATATTCTTAGTTTGATTGTTTTTTCATCGTTCTTAGAGTAGAAGCAGCAACTTTTATCTTTCTTGTAGTGCCATCTTCTAGTGTAACACGAATCGTTCTAAGATTTGGCAAGAATCTTCTTTTAGTTTTATTGTTAGCGTGGCTCACATTGTTGCCTATCATTGGTCCTTTGCCTGTTATCGCACATCTTTTTGACATTTTTTTTCCTTATAAACAAAAATTTCTGCTGATTTTATCTAAAACAAACAAAAGTAATGCTTAAATCAATTCTTTTTTAAAAGAATTGATTTTTATTAATAATCTAGATAAAATAACGCCTTTGCCTATAATTATAAATAGCAAAAATATTTAGAAATCTTGAGTGATACAAAATGCTTAGTAAAGAGTTGATCGAAAAAAATGTTAATTTTGTTTTACAGATGCCAACTCTTTTTGAAAAGATCGAGTGTTTTTTATTAGCTGGCAATGTAACTGAGGCTGTTACTGCTTTACAAAATATAGCATCTTTTAAAACTTATTTCAGCTCCATTTTTAAGCGTGCAAAATTTGATATTCCTTATGATGGCAACGATTTGGTAGTAATAGTAAATATGCTTGGCATTGATACTTTTAGAGCGATAGTGCTTTCTTATTTTATATTTTTAAAATCCCCAAAAATTTATAAGGTGTTTAATTTTAAAATCGTTGATTTGATAGAGCTTAATGCTAAAATTTTATCAGATTGGCTAAAGGTATTAAATTCTTTTAAAGAAAAACACTACAACTATTTATCGCTTGCTCCGTATTCTATGGCCTGTATTATAGTGTGTGAGAATTTATTTTCGAAATTTCCATCTTGCATGTCAGACGTTATTTCGTATTCTGACGTAAGCTATAATAAAATTTTACAAAAAAATATGGCTTTAGTCTTTGGGATATTTTTTTAAAAGCAATGAATATGAATAAACAATCATTAAGCAAGATTGATAAAGAGATGCTTTGCTTTTTTGAGATTTTGCTCTCTTATGAGTCCAGCAGGCCTGAATTTTATGATTTTGGAGTTGATAAAATTTTAGATATCAATGTTTATCCAGAGATGCAAACCATTATATTTATTAAAAAAGCTCTACAAAAATGAAATTAACTTTTAATGGTTCTATGGCAATTATAAGGCCTTTTGGTTTTTTGGAAGCAGAGAATGTTCCATTAAAATTAAGTGAAAAATATATAAACCAAATTTCATCGCGTGATATCAGCGCTATACTGCTTTCACTAAAAAAAGTTACATTTTTTAGTCCTATTTGGCTTGGTAGAGTAATTGAAAATTTAAGCGAAGAAGCGCAAAAGCTTGGCGTGGTATTTGCGATTTGCGATTACAATGAAATTTTTTATGAATTGATGATGAAAACAGTTAAGAATATTTTAAATATTTCAATGTTTGAAAGTGAAAATATCGCAAGCTTGTTTTTAAACAAATTTCTAAATAACGCAAATGGCAAAGTATTTATTTACAACTCAACTGAGCAGTACAAGCACTATTTAGCTAATTATCTTAAAAATCGCTCATTTGATGTGGTTGAGGCTAGAGATGCAACCGAGTTTAATAAAAAAAATAATTTATATAGTTATGCAGTATCACAGCTAAATCATGTGAGATTAAGACAAAATCAGATAGATACTTTTATAAAAGATGGTGTCGTTATTTATGCTATAAAAAGTTTTATGGACTCAGATTTTATTGAAGATTTTGATATGCCAGCTCATGATATTATGCTAAAAATCGGATATAAATTTTTTATTTTATGGGTAAATATTTCTGGCGCTTTAAATATAAGGGGTGCAAAATTTCTAATCAAACTTGCTAGCATTAGCAAAAGATCAGGTGCATTTATTTCGCTTTGTGGCATAAACGAATCAAATTTATCTATCGAATTAGTAACGTACCTTAAAGATGCAAATATATTTATCTATAAAAATTTAAATGACTTTTACAAAGACGACACTATTTTTTATCTTAAAAAAAGAGAGTTTGATGCAGAGCCAGTAGATATCAACAAGAGCGTTGCTCAAATTTCATCTTATGTGACGCAAATTGCGAGCAAAATTATCTCACAGTTAGCAGAAGAAGAAATTTTGTGTGTTGATACCAAAGTTAGTGCGCTTGACATAGAGGACGAGTGCGATTACTTGCGTATTTGTGTTCAGTATTATGGTGATATTTACGCAAGAGTGCTATTTGGTATAAAAAAAGATAAATTAGACAAAATTTGCTCTATTTTTATGCCTGAAGGCAATGATTCAAATGATTATTTAAGTGGATATTCTCAAATTTTTAGTATCATTACGGATAAATTTTTGACTCATCTTTGGCAAAAAGGCATAAAAGTAAAAGTTAGCTTGCCTAAAATTGTATCTGATGATGTTTTTTTCGATCACAATAGTGTAGGCATCATGAATAGGCTAGATGTAAAAGATGACGAAATAGGCTTTGTATTTGTAACCAAGTAAGGAGAAAAAATGTATGTTGCACCTAGTATTTTATCGGCTGATTTTGGAAATTTGGCAGCTGAGATAAGAGCCATTTGCGAGGCTGGGTGCGATCTGGTGCATGTTGATGTTATGGATGGACATTTTGTGCCAAATTTAACCATCGGACCAGTCGTGGTAAATGCTGTTGCAAAAGCAGCTACAAAGCCACTTGATATACATTTGATGGTTGAGAATAACTCATTTTTTGCTGATCTTTTCTTGCCGCTAAAGCCAAAATTTTTAACCTTTCACATAGAAGAAGAGAAGCATCCATTAAGGCTCGTCGATCACATTAGAAAAAATGACGTTAGTCCTGGCATCGTGCTAAATCCGCATACGCCAGTTAGTGCGATCGAGCATATCATCGATGAAGTTGATATGGTACTTTTAATGAGTGTAAATCCTGGCTTTGGCGGTCAGAAATTTATGCCAGTCGTGCTTGAAAAAACAAGGGCACTAAGAGAGCTAATAGAACGAAAAAACGCTAAGTGTCTGATCGAAGTAGATGGCGGCGTAAACGGACTAAATGCACCTGATCTTGAGGAGGCCGGAGCTGATATTTTGGTGGCTGGTAACTACATCTTCTCATCAAATTCCTACGAACAAGCCATTCGCGCCATAAAGCTTGAGTTTTGAAACCAAAAAAACAGCGTTTAGAAAATAGCATAGAAATTTTAGCTAGGCAAAATTTAAGCTATCATGAGTTTATTTTAAGATTTAGCGATATTGAAGAAATTTCATCACTCATTGACGTTCGTGATCTTGATATGTGGCGAACTCTTGGGCTTGACATCACCAGAAATGAAGAGAATGAGATAGAGCTTGGCACGAGATTTAGAGATATTAGCGAGCAGGAATTTTGTGTGGTTGATATCGAAACGACTGGCGGTACGACGAGCGGACAGATCATTGAAATCGGTGCAATCAAAATGAAAAATGGCATTGAGATAGGGCGTTTTGAAAGCTTTGTGGCAGCTCCTGTGGTGCCTGAAAATATCACCGAGCTAACCGGCATAAAGGCGAGCGATTTAGTCGGTGCGCCAAATTTGCTAAACGTGCTTGAGCGGTTTAAAATTTTTCTAGGAACTAGCGTCTTTATCGCTCATAACGTAAATTTTGACTATGGCTTTATCTCTCACAGCCTAAATGAGATCGGTCTTGGTATGCTGCTAAATAGAAAGCTTTGCACCATCGATCTTAGTCGCCGCACTATTGCTTCGCAAAAATACGGACTTGGCTCGCTAAAAGAGCTTCTTGGCATAAACAATACCCACCACAGAGCGTTAAATGACGCAATAGCAGCAGCTGAAATTTTTAAAGTCTGCCTCACACGCCTACCTTTTAGTATCCAAACGACAGAGGATCTCATAATCTTTAGCAAAACAGCTCCAAGTGTGAAGCTAAAACCTGAACCAGTTTTGTGTGCGAATTAGCGATAAAAAATTATCCACAATCTCAAATTTAATCATTAATTTCTATGCGATCTTTGTTTTTAAAGGATTGTGGGCAGTTTGCTAAATTTTACAAAAAAGGAGGCAAATGAGCCAGAAAAATCCTATTTCAAATTTTATCTCAGCTGACGATGAGATGCTCGCTTTTTTATCAAATTTTAGCAAGAAGTGGTGCACGAGTAACGATGGAGCTGAGTTTATAGAACAAAATTTGACTTTCATTGGCTCAAAGCCAGTTTTACAAAATTTAAAAGGTTACAAAACGGCTGAATATAAAAATTTTACCGACATTGAAAAATTTCTCAGCTCAAAACCAAGTATCAAAAGTAAAATTTTAAGTGGCGATATAAACTACATCGGCGATAACTTAACAAATATAGAGGTTAAATTTGCACCCGAGTATTTTTATGATTTTTTAAAATTTATAGTTGAAAATATCCCAGAACATCACTATTTTTGTGGTCCCAAGGAGGGCTGGATATTGTTTATTGCGATGGAGGGATATGTGGAATTTGGCATTTTGCATTAACAGGCTTATTAACTTTATTTTTATGCAGTTGTCTAAAATTGTCCATAAAAACAAAACGTGAAAGAAAAATTATTCGTAAAAATTCTTAAAATTAACAAAAAACTGGGCTTGCAACCTAACACCGCTTGTTGCTAGCAAAATTTAATCAATTTTTTTATATAATCCCTATTTTTCACAAAGGCAAAAAGATGGATAGAAAATCTTGGAGTTCAAGGCTCACATACATTTTAGCTGTTGCAGGAGCTACGGTTGGCTTTGGTGCGACGTGGCGTTTTCCGTATTTAGTCGGGCAAAACGGCGGCGGTGCCTATGTACTCGTGTTTTGTATCGCGATGATCGTGATCGGTATACCGATGATTTTGGCTGAAAACGCGATCGGCAGACGCCTAAAATGCAACGCTGTGGATGCTTTTGGTGGATCGATAAATGGCAAAAAGATCAGCAAAAAGTGGCAGATCGTTGGCTGGATGGGGCTTGTTGGTGCATTTGGTATTATGGCTTACTATATGGTTATTGGCGGCTGGGTGCTAAACTATATCGCCCAAATTTCATTTGGTTTGCTTGATCTCTCACATGTGGTTAGTTTTGAGGAGACAAGTGCGTTTTATGAGCAAAATATCGTAAGCAATCCACTTTCTATCAGCTTTGCGACACTTGTTTTTGTGCTAGTTAATTATGCTATTTTGGTGCAAGGTGCGGTCGGCGGTATCGAGCGATCAGCGAAATTTTTAATGCCGCTACTTTTTATTTTAATGCTTATTATGATCGCTAAAAATATCACGCTAGATGGTGCAATAGAAGGCGTAAAATTTTACTTGACACCTAACTTTTCAAAGATAAACTTAAAGCTTTTCGTTGATGTTTTGGGGCAGGTCTTTTTTGCTCTTTCGCTTGGTTTTGGTGTGATGATCACACTTTCTAGCTTTGTGAAAAAGGATGAGGGTTTGGTTAAAATTTCTATCATTACAGGCATTTTAAATACGGTAATTGCCGTGCTTGCAGGATTTATGATTTTTCCTTCTCTTTTTAGCTATGGCGTATCGCCAGATAGTGGCCCAAGTTTAGTGTTTAAATCGCTACCAATCGTTTTTTCTCACATGCCATTTGGTGGTTTTTTCGCGGTTGCGTTTTTTACACTATTAATGATCGCTGCACTTACAACATCGCTACCAATATATGAAGTAATAATCACAACACTTCAAGAAAAATTTAAGATAAAACGCAAAAAGGCAATATTTTTAGTCCTTGGTGGTATATTTGTTTTAGGAAATTTACCTTCGCTAATGGCCACAAACATACTAAGTCATGTAAGCATTTTTGGTAAGAATATTTTTGATGCATATGATGCAATAAGCGCAACGATATTTTTTGTATTTACTTCATTTGGTTGTGCAATATTCGTAGGTTGGGTGCTAAAAGATGATGCAAAAAAAGAAATTTTGCAAGGTAGTGAAAAACATGCAAAACTAATAAATATCTGGTTTTGGTATATCAAATTCGTCGTGCCATTTATCATTTTGGTGCTTTTTATCAGCTCGTTTTATGATAATTTTTTAAAATAGGACGTAGAAATATGTTTTATTTTTTACTCGGTATTTACTTTTTTTACGTTGCCGCAAAGGCGTGGCTATCGATTTTGCAGATAAACTTTATCCGCGCAGAGGCTAAAAAGCCGGCCGTCGTGCTAGAGCAGGGGGAGTATGAAACCGCCGCCGTAGCAGCGATAAGTAATCAAAAATTTGAGCTAATTAGCCTTCTTTATCACGCTGCGATATTTATGATGTGGGCGTGCTGGGGGCTTGGCGCGATATCGGGGCATGCCTATAAAACGGGAGATATAGGCGACAACGTCTTTATGGTTATGGTATTTTTGCTCGTTTCGTCGCTGCTAGAACTACCGCTAAATATCTACGAAACCTTCGTCAAAGATAAAAAGCTCGGCTTTTCAAACGTAACGCCTAAAATTTTCGCGCTCGACCTGCTTAAAACGCTCGCGCTAACGCTGGTTTTTGGCACGCTATTTGTGTGGCTGGTGCTGCTTTGCATTAGATTTTTGGGCGATTTTTGGTGGTTTTGGGCGTTTTTGCTTAGCTTCGCCGTCGCGCTTGTTATAAATCTCATCTACCCGACGCTCATCGCGCCTATCTTTAACAAAATGCAGCCGCTAGAAGAGGGCGAGCTAAAAAGCCGTATAGAAGGGCTTTTGGCGCAGTGCGGGTTTAAAAGTAGCGGCGTTTTTACGATAGACGCCAGCAAGCGCGATAACCGCTTAAACGCCTATTTCGGCGGCCTCGGCGCGACTAAACGCGTGGTGCTTTTCGACACACTCGTTAAAAAACTAAGCCTAGATGAGATAATCGCCGTTTTGGGGCATGAGCTCGGGCACTTTAAGCACAAAGATATCCTAAAAATGATCGCTCTAAGCGCGGTTATGCTTTTTGCGATGTTTTTGATATTCGGCAATATCCCAGACGCGGCGTATCAAGCGCTTGGGCTTCATAGCGGAGGCGGCGGAACGATCGTGTTTTTGCTACTTTTCTCACCGATTTTCGGATTTTTATTTTTGCCGGTGAGCTCGTATTTTAGCCGCGCGAACGAATTTGGCGCCGATAAATTCGCAGGCGACGTCTCAAACAAAGCCGACATGATAAGCGCGCTAAAAAAACTAGGCAGCGAAAACAAGGCCTTCCCGAAGGCTCATCCGCTCTATGCGTTCGTCTATCACTCGCACCCAAGCCTCTTTGAGCGTATAAACGAGCTAGAAAATGAAAATTGAAGAGGCTCTTAAAGAGGCTAGTTTAAGGTTAAACTCACTTTGTCAAAATCCAAGCAGAGTGGCTAAAATTTTGCTTATGAGCTATCTTAATGTAAGTATTGAATGGATATTTTTAAATCAAAAAAAAGAATTTGACGAGAGCGGCTATTTCGCCCTAGTTAAAAGGTATGAAAACTACGAGCCTCTTGAATATATAACTGGTAAAGCTAGCTTTTATGGGCTTGATTTTTATGTGGAAAGCGGAGTGCTTATTCCAAGACCTGAAACAGAAATTTTAGTGGATAAAGTAATAGAAATTTCACGCGAATATAATGAACCAAAGATCGCAGAAATAGGCACAGGAAGCGGAATTATTAGTATCATGCTAGCTCTAAAAACAAAGGCAAATATCGTAGCAACAGACATAAATGAAAAAGCTTTGATACTTGCTAAAAAAAATGCAGATAAATTTGATGTAGGTGGGAGAATCAAATTTTTAAACTGCTCTTATGTGGATGAATTTTTAGAAGATATTGATATTTTGGTTTCAAATCCGCCATATATTGCAAGAAGCTATAAACTTAGTAAATTTGTACTAAACGAGCCAGAAAGTGCGCTCTTTGGAGGTGAAGTAGGAGATGAAATCTTAAAAGACATTATTCTCATAGCCAAAGATCGTAATATCAAAAACGTTGCTTGTGAGATGGGGTACGATCAAAAAGAAAGTATGCAAAAAATCTTAGAGGCCAATGGTTTTGAGTATAGTTTTTACAAAGATTTAGCTGGCTTTGATAGAGGCTTTTGTGCGAAGTTAAAAATATAAAGGAGAGAGTTTGAGAGGAGTTTATTTTTTGCTTTTGGCAGTACTTATAGGAGCTGAGTTAACGCTTGGTATTTTAGTGGCGCCAGTCATATTTTTCCCGCAAAGCATCATAGGAGATGGCGTACTTACGCATTTTATGAGTGGCCAAATGATGACAAAGATATTTTTGAAATTTAATTATATTTTGCTTTTTATAAGCATAGTTGTAATGATTAGCGAGCTATTTGATCTTAGAAAAAAGCTTATTTTTTCACTAAAATTTAGCATGCTAATGCTTGCTTTTTTAAATTTGGCTTTAGCTTTGAGCTTTGTATTTTTCTTTACACCTTTTATAGTTTATGCTCAAAATTTGGGGATCGATGCGACACAGACGGCTGAATTTGCCAAAATGCATAGCGCGAGTGAATATGTGATGAAAATCATGCTTGTTTTACAAATCATTTTATTTTTTGTGAAATTTAAGATTAGTCAAAATGAACGCAAAGCCTGATATTCAAGTTTTAACAAATTTTTTAGCCGAATACACGACAGCAATGGTTAGTGCTGGCACCTACACCGCACGCGTAGAAAAGTGCGTAGACCGCATAGCTAAACACTACGGCCACGACGTTAGCGTGACGATTTTCGTGAAATATTTTACCATTAGCGTCATGGACTCGGCCGATAACTCCCTACGCCGAACCTACGTGAAAAAGATTCCGCTAGGGCAGGTGAGCTTTAACCGCATTTCCGAGCTTTCGTCGCTTAGCTGGCGGATCTTGGATGAAAATTTGAGCCTTGATGAAGCCAAAGAGCAGTTTGAGGGCGTCATGCGTATAGGTGCGAACAAATTTGCTAGCTCTCTTATTTTGATCAGCCTTGCAAATGCGGCGTTTTGCAGGCTTTTTGGCGGCGATGCCGGCTCGGTAGCTTGCGTATTTTTCGCGACGCTCGTGGGATATAGCCTTAGATTTGCGCTTGCTAAAATGGGCGTAAATTTAAAAATCCAGTACGTTTTGACCTCGTTTGTAGTCTCGTTTATCGCCTATCTTGGCGTATTTTATGGCTTTACGCACACTAGCGACGTGGCGATCGGCTCGTCGATACTCTTTTTGATGCCGGGCGTTTTTCTCATAAACTCGGTCTTTGATATCCTAAACGATAACACGCTTGTAGGCATCAGCAGGGCCGTGAGCACGGGCATCCTGATACTTTGCATCGCGGTGGGCGTCTATATCACGCTCTCGCTTAGCAATGCGGAGATTTTACATGTTTGAGCTTTTGACTGCGACGCTCATAGACGGTGCTTTTGCTGCGGTGGCAGGGCTTGGCTTTGCCTATGCTAGCTCGCCGCCAAAAAGAGCTCTCGCCTTTTGCGCGCTACTTGCCGCGTTTGCGCACGCTAGCCGCTTTTGGATCATGCAGATGGGATTTTTTAACATCAGCGTAGCTACCCTTATCGTCTCTTTTTTGAGCGGGATTTTGGGTATGCTCTTTGCCAAACGGCTCAAAGTGCCCGCCGAGATCATCGCGTTTCCCGCGCTTTTGCCGATGGTGCCCGGAGTTTACGCGTATAAAGGCATTTTGGCGCTGTTTTCGTTTTTAAACGAGCCTGATATCGCTAAGAAAAACGAATATCTAATCATATTTTTCGATAACGCGATCACGACTACGACGGTTTCGCTAGCGCTTGGCGTGGGCGTTTCTGTGGTGCTTATTTTATTTTACGATCAGTCCTTGATGATTACTCGCGGCGCTAAGTGCGATCTGGCGAAGTAGCGTTTAAATTTATATAGCCGTACTTTCGCTAGCTTTTTATTTAAATTCGGCCTTATTTTTAGGGCCAAATTTGATAGCTTTTATTATCTTTACTCTAAACTTTTCCTCAAATTTGTCGATATAGCTTAAAGAGAAATTTTAAAAGGATTTATTATGATGAGCGGAATCGGCGGATTTTCAAATTTTGCTAGAAATTTTTATGCAAATATCAAGCATGACGCAAAAATCCAAAATACGAATAAAAGCGAAATCTCAAGCTCTACTCCCCCCGTTCCTAGTTTTAACGAAGTTTTAGGCTACGAAGTCGATGAGGACGGATATTTTACGTCCGAATTTAACGAAGCCGCAGGTATCCCAAAGGACTACAAAATCCACTCTGATACCTTAAAATCTCTCGTAAACGCAAATGATAAGGCTGGTGTATTTTATAAAATGTTTTCAAAAATCGACATAGCAAAAACAGTTGGCAATGCATATAAAATTCTCTCCCAAGTAGCGGGCGACGAGCTACTAAACTCAAAAGAGAGCTTTACTAAAGAAGACCTTGCCAAATTTCCTCAAGGATACGAGTACGAGAAATCAAGTCTAAAAGTAACTAAAGTAAATAAAAACATCTACGACTATGCGTCGGCACGTAGCGCCTTTGACGATAAGTCCGGGAAAACCTATATGGAAACGCTATTTTTTAATAGCTCATATCATGCGTTAACAACAACGCCGCAATATAAGCCGTCAACCAATATCTTTGATAACAATAACGGCGGCAAAGAGGGCGAAAACGTAGGCGTATTTATAAATCCTCACGGCGAAAGATACACTAACCCTGACGGTAGTATAACCAAAGGAGGCTTGATAGCAGCCGTAATAAACTCAAATTTACACGTACGAGAGGGCGAAACTACGGTTTGGGGTAAGATGCAAGGTTATGACAAAAGCATAAGCGGCAAAGAATACAGACAAAAGCTGGACGCCTTTATTGATTCGCGCAACATCTACGGCATCAAAGGAAGCGAACTTGACGGGCTTAGCAAGGATTACCGAGAATATGTACTAACGTCTCAAAAAATACAAGAGTCGCTTTTGCCCGGTAGCACTGCCTTAAGCGGCAACTCTAACGTAACTTCCGACGGCAAAGAATCAAAAAGCCTCTTTGAAATAATGCAAGAGGATATGAAAGAGGCGCAAAAACGCCTAGAAAAGCTAATCGAGCAAGAAAAGCGAACGCAAAAGATGCTGGATAAAAACAGAAAATACGACAAAGAACTAGAGCAAAATACTAGAAAAAATTTAGAAGAACTTCAGGCGATAATGAAATTTAACGCTAAGAGCGTGGATATAAAGGCTTAAAAGGATTAATATGATAAGCGGCGTAAACGGATTTAACGCAAACGTAAATTATGATTTTAGTAGTGCTCACGAGGAAAAAGAGGCGGATATAATGGGGCTTTTAAGAAAATTTAGTAAAATTGGGCTTAATGTAAAAGTCTAAGGAAATACCATGAAAATACGAATCTACTACGAAGATACCGATGCTGGTGGTATAGTCTATCATACAAACTACATTAAATTTTGCGAACGAGCCAGAAGCGAAGCATTTTTTCAGGCTGGGCTAAATTTTACAAAAGAGAGTGGATATTTTGTAGTTTCATCGCTTGAGGCTAAATTTATAGCTTCTGCTGTGCTTGGCGATGAAATTTTTGTGCGAAGCAAGGTATTGGAGCTTAAAAAAGCTAGTCTTGTTTTGGAGCAAGAAATTTATAAATTTGATGACAAAAATGCCGAAAAGCTACTTTTTAGAGCGACGATTACGTTAGCCTTTATGAAAGAAGAGAAGCTTGCTAAGATAAATGACGAGATAAAAAAATTTTTGGAGAATTCTAAATTTTAAATTGTGGCTAAATTAAAAATTTAACTTTAGCCACTTTGTGCTTTTACATCGAACTATTTTGATCGAGCAAAATTTCTTGATTTGCTTCGTCAAAGTGGTCGCCTTTTGCGTTATAAATTTTAACTCCATATAAGACTTGAGAGTTTTCAACCCTTTCGGTAAAGATTCTATCAGTACTTTTATCTATAAAATTTGTATATATATACTCGGCACCAAAAGCACTTGAATAGCCGATTTGCGAATATCTAAAATCTACATCAAAAAGATCACCAAGCCCCAAAAATAAGTCGTTAACAGGATTTAGTGAGTTCGCGATGAAAAGATTTTGTCTATCTCTTTGTGCGATGGCATTAAAGATATTTGGTAAAAAATTTATCTGTGTGCTTAAAAGTGCGTATGGTTTTATCTCAAAGCCTCTCATCTGCGTTGCTACAAGAGAAGCTTTGACGATTGGAATGTTTAAAAATATACTTGCGTCATCAAATTTGGATTTTTTACTTAAAGTGTCGTTTAAATTTATATCTTTGCCTACAATAGAGGCTTCATGATAATCGCTACTTTGCATGCGGACATATTCATTTAGCTTTTGCCCTAATGAACTACCATCATCAAATGCAACTATCTTTTCGTTCGAGTAAGCTAGCAAAGCTGAAATTTGGTCTTTATAATCAATGCCACCAAAGATCAAATTTGGCTTTGGATTTATGATAAAAGAGCTATGAACGCTTGGAATGTAGATAAGCTCATTTGATAGAACTAGCGAATTTATAATGTTTGCACCATTTGATGTAAGAGCTGCGATAAAATAATTAAAGCCTTGGGCTCTAGCCGTTTGCATAGCATTTGTAAGACTTTGTGGGCTTTCATCGTTGCTATTTATAAATTTGATCTCGATATCCGCATCTTGCTTTAAGACATAGCTTAAGACCGCATTTGATACAACATTTGCATAAGATTTTATAATCTTTTGTGGGATGATTACAGCGATTTTGCCGCTTTTATTAACTTTTAAAATAGCTTCACCACCAAGAGAGATATAAAGCTCTAAAAGAGCGTTATCGTCTATTTTTGCTGGCTCAAATCTCGCCATAAAACTAGCCAGTAAATCAGACTTAATAAGCTCATTTAAGCAGGCATTATCACAGAATTCTGGTTCTAAATTTATATAAGTAATCTTTGCTGGAGGTATACTTGATAGACTTTGGTTTTTTGTAATATTACTCTCAAAATTTATCTCATCTTGTGATGCAAAAATAGTCGAAAAAATGGCTAAAAAAAGTAAAATTTTTCTCATATCACTCCTTTGATCTTTTTTAAATCATCTATAAAAATATTTTCAAAACTAGGATTTTTGCTGATCCACTCTGGCGAAAACGTTGGTAAAATAAGGCTATTTTCATTTTTTAAAATACTACCTCTTATACTTGAAAATCCGCCTTTTAACAATAAATTCGGATATAAATGCATAAAAGCTTTTTCCCCTAAAGTCACGATTATCTTTGGCTTTATCAGTCTAATCTCTTCAAACAAATAAGGACGACAAAGTTCGATAGAACGGCTTAAAATCGGACTTTTATCATCACTTTGTGAAATTTCACACCGAAGTAGAGAACTTATATAAATTTCTTTTACATCTAAATTTAAACTATTTTTTATGGCATTTTCTAAAAATTTTTTACTGTTATTTTCATAAGAGCCACTTTTTTTAGAAAATAATATAAACATGATTTTGCTATTTTCATTGCCGATGCCGGCTGTTACGCCTTTTGAGCTATTTCGCAAAGAGCAAAGAGAGCATTTTTTTATCTCGCGGTTTAGCTCATCAATATTGTTGTAATCATGATAATTGCTTAGACTAAGAAAATTCTTATCAATAAACTTATAGCCAATTAGTTTTAAGAAAAATAATTTTTTTAAAAGCCTGTTGTCTTTATTAAAATTCATTTTTGGATTATAACTTGATTTGCTTAAAGTTTGAGTTGCGGCTTTTTAAGCTAAGTTATTCAAAGGAATTTAAGTATTGCTTTGATAAAATCCCACTTTTTATATTAACTTTAAGGATAGAAATGAAAAGGACTTATCAACCTCATAAAACCCCTAAAAAACGCACTCATGGCTTTCGCTTAAGAATGAAAACTAAAAATGGCCGAAAGGTAATAAACGCTAGACGTGCCAAAGGTAGAAAAAGATTGGCTGCTTAGCTGGTTTTGAGTCGTTAAGCGGCTCAAAAGAATTCTCTCAAGTTTATAAAGAGGCTAGCAAGTGGCATTGTGATGCTTGCATTGTTTTTTATAAACCAACAAATGAAAAAAAAATAGCAGTAGTTGCTAGTAAAAAAGTAGGAAAAGCGGTAGTTAGAAATAGAGCTAAAAGACTTTTGAGAGCCGCTTTTTTTAACATTTCTAGTGAATTAAAAGATGGCACATATATTATGATCGCAAAAAATGGAATTACAGAAATTTCATTTGAAAAAATTTGTAAAAATTTAAGTTGGTCTACAAAAAAAATGGGATGTTTGAAATGAAAAAAATTGCGATTAAAGCTATCGCTTTTTATCAAAAATATATTTCCATACTTCTACCAAAAAGCTGTCGCTATTATCCGACTTGCTCACAATACGCGATTTGGGAATTTCAAACAAATAGTTTTTTTTCTGCTTTTTTTGCAACCTTCATGCGAATTTTAAAATGTAATCAGCTTTTTAAAGGCGGTATCAATTACCCAATCATCTACAAAAAATTTAACTTATGTTTTATATCTCAAAAAAGTGATACCAAAAATATAAATTTTTGGTTTGTCCCTTGTCAGAATAGTAAATTTTATGTCGTAAAAGTATTAGATAAATTAAAGGAAAAAAATTAAAATGGAACAGATGTCTATGCAAAAAAGGTTGCTTCTTGCAGCACTTTTATCTATTGTTTTTTTTATAGTGTATGATTTTTTTATGCCAAAAAGAGTGATGTCTGAGCAAAACCAAACTACAATGTCTCAAACAATAGATCAAAATAAAGCTCCAAATATAAATCAAAATACACCAAAATCAAATGAAAATTTAGCTTCAAATGAGATAATCGCTACGATCAAAGGTCAAAGCTACGAAGCAAAAATAGATAAGCTAGGAAGAATTTCAAAATTCTATCTAACTGAAGAGAAATATAAAACAGAAGATGGCAACAAAATAGAGCTTGTTTCGCAAAATCCATTGCCACTTGAGCTTAGATTTAACGATAGTACGCTCAATGCCGATGCTTTTAAGATTGCATATAGTAGTGACGCTAGCGAGATAGATGCTAGCAGCGAGCCTAAAACTATAAAACTTACTCAAAATTTAGATGGCATTACAATTACAAAAAATATCAAATTTTACCCAAATGGTCGTTACGAGGTTGAGGTAAATTTAAGTAAAAGTGTTGATTATTTTATGACTCCTGGCTTTAGACCAAACATCTCAGTAGATAGCTATACAGTTCACGGCGTGATGCTTAGAAACACTGATGATAGCCTAAATATTATTGAAGATGGTGACGCCAAAGAGGTTAAAAACTATGCAAATACCACAATAGCGGCCGCATCTGATAGATACTATACAACTCTATTTTACTCATTTGAAAAGCCATTTGAAGTAGCCACAGATAAAGATTCTAACAATAATCCTATTCTTTTTGTAAAGGCAAATGATAATTTAAAATTAGGTGCATATATCGGACCAAAAGAGCATAAAATTTTAAGCTCAATGGACGAGAGACTAAATGATGTTATTGAGTATGGTTGGTTTACATTTATAGCAAAACCGATGTTTGCATTTTTGAATTTCTTACATAACTACATTGGCAACTGGGGTTGGGCGATAGTTGTGCTAACACTTGTTATAAGGATAGTTTTATTCCCACTTACATATAAGGGTATGTTATCTATGAATAAGCTTAAAGAGCTTGCTCCAAAGGTAAAAGAACTTCAAGTAAAATACAAAGACGACAAGCAAAAAATGCAAGTTCATATGATGGAGCTTTATAAAAAGCATGGCGCAAATCCAATGGGTGGATGCTTGCCGATCTTGCTTCAGATTCCGGTATTTTTTGCAATCTACCGCGTTTTACTAAATGCGATCGAGCTAAAAGGTGCTCCTTGGATACTTTGGATACACGATCTTTCAGTAATGGATCCATATTTTGTATTACCTATTTTGATGGGTCTTACGATGTTTTTGCAGCAAAAGCTTACACCAACGACATTTACTGATCCTATGCAAGAAAAGGTGATGAAATTTTTACCTCTTATATTTACATTTTTCTTCGTGACATTCCCAGCAGGTCTTACACTTTACTGGTTTGTAAATAACGTTTGCTCGGTTGTTCAGCAAGTGTTTGTAAATAAACTTTTTGAAAAACATAAAAAAGCTACGGAGGTAAAGGCTTAATGAAAATAGAAGCAAATACCCTTCAAGAGGCATTTCAAAAGGCAGCTGAGCAGCTTAATTGCTCAGTAACTCAGCTTGATATAAAAGTTTTACAGCATCCAAGCAGTGGTTTTTTGGATTTTTTAAAAGAAGTGCGATCATTGAAGCAAATTTAGAAAATCAGCCAAAACCACAACATAAACCAAAAAATGATAGAAATTTTACTAAAAAAAATGATGAGAGTGAGAGTGTAAAAGAAGAGAAAAAGCAGAGCAAAAAGCACGATCATAATGATAAAAAGCGAAATCCTAAAAAGCATAAAGATGAGAAAAATGAGGCTAAGTCTGAGCAAAAAGAACATAAAAATGAAAAGTCAAATTTAAGTGAAAAAAATGAAGCTCTAGCTAAAGATGCATTTGCTCAAAAGAGTGAAGAAGAAGCTGAAACAGGATATGTGATAAAGAGACTTGACGAGCCAAAAGAAATAAAGGAGCCACAAGCTAGCAAAAATGCTCCTAAAAATATTTTAGATAATTCTATTATTGAAAATTTTAACCAAACTGATGAAGATATTGCGGCTCAAGCTTTACAAAAAGAAAAAAAAGAAAAAGCAATAATCAACTTCGATAAAATTTTACCTGAGATCAAAGATGGCATGAACCGTCTTTTTAAGGCAAGTTGTTTTGATATTAGTAAAATTGAAGTTAGCAAATTTGACGATGAAACGGTACTTATAGAGCTTGATGGGGCTGACGCGGCTCTACTTATAGGTAAAGAAGGTTATAGATATAAAGCGATATCTTATATGCTTTATAACTGGTTAAACTCAAAATACAACTTTGCTATCCGCCTTGAGATCGCACAATTTTTGCAAAATCAAGAAGCGATGATGGATCAGTATCTAAATGGCGTGATCGAGCGTGTGCAAAATAGTGGTAGAGCTCAAACAAAGCCACTTGATGGGGTTTTGGTCAAGATCGCACTTGAGAAACTTCGCGAGAAATTTCCAGATAAATATGTCGGCATAAAAAGCGGCAATGACGGCAAATTTGTCGTTGTAAATGACTTTTTCAAAAAATGAGTGAAACTATCGCAGCCCTTGCTACAGCTTATGGCATCGGCTCAGTTTCTATCGTAAGGCTTAGCGGTAAGGACGCTCTGGCCACCTCTTTAAAACTCCTTAAACTTTCAAATTTAGAGCCAAGATACGCAAAACTAGCCAAAATCTACTCCCTTGATGATGAAATTTTGGACGAGGGCATCGTTATATATTTTAAAGCACCAGCAAGCTTTACTGGCGAGGATATCGTCGAGTTTCAAACTCATGGTGGCGTGATGGTGAGCGAGAGAATTTTAAATGAGCTAATAAAGGCTGGTGCGAGGCTTGCTATGCCAGGCGAGTTTAGTAAGCGAGCATTTTTAAATGGCAAGATGGATCTAGCTAAAGCTGAGGCTATGCAAGGGCTCATCACTTCAAAAAGCGAGATCGCTGCTAAAATTTTGACTCGCCAGATGCAAGGCGATCTTAGTAAATTTGTAGGAGAGATCAGAAGCGAAGTTGTAAAAACTCTTGCCTTTGTTGAGACAATGATTGATTATGCTGATGATGATCTGCCTACAAATTTGCTAGAGCAGACCAAGCAGATGCTTTTAAAAAATAGCGAGAAGCTAGACCGCATAGCCACACTTAGCGAGCAAAGAAGAGGGCTAATAGATGGCTTTAAGATCGCTATTGTTGGTAAGCCAAATGTTGGTAAAAGCTCCATTTTAAACTCATTTTTGGCTTACGAGAGAGCTATTGTAAGTGATGAGGCAGGCACAACCAGAGATAGAATAGAAGAAAATTTTAAGATCGGCTCACATCTAGTTCGTATAATAGATACCGCTGGCATCAGAAAAGATGCTGGAAGGATCGAGCAAATCGGCATAAACTACTCAATCTCGGCTATAAACGAGGCTGACATTATCCTGGCTGTCTTTGACGGCTCAAATCCAAGCGATGAGCAAGACAAAGATATAATTAGGCTCGTTTCTAACTCAAGTAAAAAAGCCTTTTTTATCCTAAACAAAAGTGATCTGGCGTTTAAATTTGACATAGAGCTAGAGGGCGCTATCAAAATTTCAGCAAAAACCGATACGAGCGTAGTTTTAAAAGAGCTTGGGAGCTACCTCAAGACGCAGGATACCGACGAGATCATGCTAAGCTCAAACCGCCAAATTTTAAGCTGTAAAGAGGCGAGTGAGGCTTTAAAAAGAGCCTTTTTGAGACTCAGCGAAGAGGAGCTAGAAATTTTTGCTTATGAGCTAAATAGTGCGATAAAAGCACTTGCAAGTATTACGAAACCATTTGAGAGAAGTGAAATTTTAGACGAAATGTTTAGCAACTTTTGCCTCGGCAAATAACTAAATTTACTCCGTAAAAAAGGAAAAAATAGTGAAAAAAATCTTATCTATAGCCGCTCTAGCTGCGTTGCTTGGCGGTTGCATGCCTTCGCAGGATCATCTAGCAAGCAACGTAGTATCGCCCGAGCCAGACTGGATCAAATATCTAGAAAATGACGGCACCGTCGGCGATGTCGCATTTTTCTCAGAAAATTTGAGCGCAACCTACGCGCAAAAAAACGGCGATATCATCGGCATGGCACTCATAAAAAAAGACGGTCAAAACCTGAAGCTTGGCGATATGTACGCGCAAAACGGGGTTTCGTTTATAGTTTTAGAGCTTAACGATAAGGAAAAATTTGGCTACCAGTACATAAATATGCGCGATAAAAACGAGCTTGCGACTCTAAGAAATGCTAAAAAGGTCAAATTTTATCAGTTTGGCGGTGGCATATTAGAGAGCGTAGTTTTTAGCGCGGACTCGGGCGCGGTGTGCGAGAGTTTTGCGGCGGGCAAGACGGTAAAAGCTCATGCCGTGACTAATTATTACGATAAAGAAAACCCCGACAATAGCGAATTTTTCGCGACCCTGATGGATATCGGAGTGAAAAAAGGCAAAAGCGCCGAGATCAAAAATCTAAACTTTAAATTTTTCGTTAGCGACGGTAAGCTAGCTAGTATGCAGACGCGGGCTCGATCTGCGGAATTTAGGAGTAAAGTCATAGACGCCGACGCTAAAAAACAGGAGCGAATCCTATCAAACATCGTTTGTGCTGCGCCTAAAAACTGATCACTTTTATCAAATTTAAACGCGAGTGCGAGATGAAAAACTTATTTCTAGCGGCTATTGCGGCCCTGGCTTTTTACGGTTGCGCCGGCATCACTAGCAGCGCAAACAAAGCAGAGCGCGACGTCTCAAATATCGACGTTCCTGAGGATAACTGGACGAGATATCTGGGTACTGACGGCGCCGTTAGAGAGGTTGCCTTTTTGACGGCGTTTTTCTCGCGTGATTTTCGCACTCAGCCTGAGGACGGCGAGCCTATAGGCTTTGCACTCACTAAAACAGACGGTGCCAGGCTGCCTTTTAGGCTCGGAGCCGTCTATAAAAGCGGCGATAGTGCGTTTATGCTAAAGGATGCCGATACCGAGGCGGAGTTTGATCTAAAAGACGAAACGAGTGCGACCCAGCTTCGTGGTGCTCGGCGGATCAAATTTTACGAATTTAGCTCAAATTTGACGACGGTAGCGGTTTTTGAGGCGCCGATTTCGGTTTGCGAGGCGTTTCAAAAAGGCGGTAACGTGAGCGTGAAATCAGCATCTAGCTACTATGGAGTGCACAATTTAGAAAAACGGTATTTTACGGCCGTTATAACGCAGGCAAAAATTTCCTCCAAAAGCGGCGCGCTACTTTTAAAATCTCAAATAAAAAATTTTACAAATCCAGACGGCTCGCAAGAAGTAGCCGAAAAAACGCCTAAATTTGAGGAAAAAATCCAAAACGAGTTGCGCGGGTATGAGCTGAGGCTTAATCAAATTTGCGCTTTTGGCACGAAAAAAGAGAGCAAAAATGAAAAACAGGATGATTTTTAAGACTGCGGCAGCTGCTGTTGCGGCATTAGTATTTGGTGGTTGCGCGGCCATCACAGGCGAGATGGGCGGCGAGAGAGCGTGGCGTACGTATATGGAAAACGACACTAGCATACGGCAGATCGGGTTTATAACCGAGACTACGGTCTATGAGATGAACGGCGGTAAAACCGAGGAGAAATTTGGCGACTACATGGGTAGGGCCGAGGTGAAATCGCCGGGCGAGAGCGACTCGGCGAGCCAAAATCTAGGCTGGGTTTACTCAAGCGGCGACGGCGTAAAAACCCTGATAGTGATTGATCTAGATAGCGGTAGAAATGTAGATTTGAGCGATAAAGACGAGATAAAAAAGCTGCAAAACTCAAAGAAATTTAAGTTTTACGAATTTGGCGGCGGGATCCTTGAGAGCGTGATTTATAGTGCGCAAAAATCTCCCGTTTGTAAGACGTTTTTTAGCGGCGAACCTATAAGCGCCAGAAGCGTAACGAACTACTACGTGGGCGCGTCTGACGAGTTTTTCGCTACCGTGATCGACGCGAAGATAGTCGGCAATAAGGGCTTTGAGATAAAAAATTTGGATTTTAAATTTAACCTGCCAAGCGGCAAACTAGCCGAAGCTAAAGAGCAGGCGACCTCTGCGAAATTTAGAAAAGATGTCATCGAGCAAGACCTCAAAAAGCAAGGGCGTATCCTGCTAAACATACTTTGCTACTATAGCATGCCGAACAAGTAGGCGTTTGTGGCGGGTAATCACCCGCCGAATTTGACGCAGAATCGAATTTGCTTGCGTCAAATTTAGGCTACTAATATATTTAAATTTTAATTTCCACAGCTATTTCAAATTTGGCATTTGTCTAAAATTTGAGCCGCTCGCCGTGACCCGCATTGCAAAAATGCCGATTTTCTGTCAAATTTAAAGCCGAACCAACAATTATAAACAGAATATTTTTAGCTTGCCGTATGAAATTTAGGCTCTTGTTTTATTTGTCAAATTTGTCTCATTTTCGTCCCTTTGGTTTATCAAGTTTTTATGCGAATTTAAGTAAAATCAACCAAATTTTTTTAAAGGCTAAAAATGGACAAATCTACCGTAAAAGCGCACAAAATCAGCGACGACGAATACGAAAATATACTTAAAATCTTAGGTAGAGAGCCAAATTTGCTCGAGCTTGGGATATTTTCCGCGATGTGGAGCGAGCACTGCAGCTATAAATCAAGTAAAAAATACCTAAACGGCTTTCCGACAAAAGCTCCTTGGGTCATACAAGGGCCTGGTGAAAATGCCGGTGTCATCGACGTTGGCGATGGGATCGCAGCTGTGTTTAAGATGGAGAGTCACAACCACCCAAGCTTTATCGAGCCGTTTCAGGGCGCTGCAACTGGTGTTGGTGGAATTTTAAGAGATGTCTTTACGATGGGCGCAAGAGTTGTTGCGAACATGAACTCACTTCGTTTTGGCGAGATAAGGGGTGATGACGAACTAGCCAAAAAGCATAGATACTTGCTAAAGGGAAGTGTGGCTGGCATCGGGCACTACGGCAACTGCATGGGCATCCCAACGGTTGGCGGTGAAACTACATTTGACCCTAGTTTTAATGGCAATATCCTAATCAATGCCTTTGCGCTTGGCCTTTGCAAAAGTGATGAAATTTTCTACGGCAAGGCTGAAGGTGTTGGCAACCCAGTCATCTACGTAGGCTCAAAGACTGGCAGGGACGGACTTGGTGGCGCTGTGATGGCGAGCGATAGCTTTAATGACGAAAATAAATCACTTCGCCCAACGGTGCAAGTGGGTGACCCATTTGCCGAGAAGCTGCTTATGGAAGCTTGCTTGGAGCTCTTTAAAAAAGACTACATCATCGGCATCCAAGATATGGGTGCAGCAGGGCTTACTAGCTCTAGCTTTGAGATGGCTGGTAGAAGCGGTAGCGGCATGAAGATGTATCTAGATCGCGTGCCAATGCGAGAAACTGGTATGACGCCTTATGAGCTGATGCTAAGTGAATCTCAAGAACGTATGCTCATATGCGCCAAAAAAGGCTATGAGCAAAAGGTGCTTGAAATTTTTAGAAAGTGGGACCTTGATGCTGAGATCATCGGCGAGGTCACAAGTAGTGGCGTGATGCAGCTTTACTGGCATGGTGAGCTTGCAGGCGAAATTCCTATCGGACCACTTAGCGAGGCAGCTCCGGTGCTTGATCGTCCAGTTGCACGTCCAAAATACCTTGATGAGATAGCAAATTTAGAAATTTCAAATAACGTTGATAACAAAACCGCTTTTTTCAAGCTTTTAAAAGAGCCAGAGGTACTAAATAAAAGCTTTATCTACGATCAATACGACGCAAATATCCAGACAAACACGATAAAACAGCCCGGACACTTAGGCGCTGCAAGTATCAGAGTAAAAGGCACTAAAAAGGCCGTCTCTATGGCTGCGCAGTGTGATCCTAGAGCAAATTTTGTTGATCCAAAAATAGGCGCTGCAAGAGCCGTCGCGGCAGCTGGTAGAAAGGTTGCTATGAGCGGCGCTGTGCCACTTGCGATCACTGACTGCCTAAACTACGGCAATCCACAAAATCCAGAAGTAATGTGGCAGTTTAAAGAGGGGTGTGAAGGCATAAAAGAGGCTTGCCGTGAGCTAAATACACCAGTAGTTAGTGGTAACGTGAGCCTTTATAACGACACAGATGGCATAAGCGTCTATCCAACGCCAGCCATCGTCACAGTTGGCGTAAATGAAGATGCAAACTTAAACCTAAAAAGCACATTTTTAAGCGAGGGTAGGGCAATTTACTTACTTGGTGAGACAAGTGGGGAATTTGCTGCTTCACTTTATGCAAAGGCACTATTTGATGTGGTTGGCGGAAAGCTAAAAGAGGTTGATTATAAAGCTGAGCGAGCTCTTTGGGATCTAATAATCGAAGCAAATAAAGAGCAAATTTTAGAGTTTGCAAATAGCGTAGGCGTTGGCGGTCTTGCTATTACACTAGCAAAAATGGCTAGCATCTCAAACATCGGTGTAAATTGTGAGGTGAAATTTAAAGAGCCAAATTTTATCTTTGATGAGAGCTTTTCAAGAGCGGTTGTGGGCGTGAAAGATGAGGCTAAATTTGAAGTGCTTGCGGCTAAATTTGGTGTGAAATTTGAAAAGATCGGCGTTAGTGGTGGTAAGAGATTTAAACTAAATGACATTGATGAGAGCGTGGATGAGATAAGAGAAATTTATCTAAATGAGTTTGCAAAAATCGTTAGAAAAGAGGATTAAGAAATGGCTTTAAAAAAGGGCAAGGCCGCTGAGGCTGAAAATGAGCAAAAGGAAGCAGAACAAGTTGAAAAGCGAGGCGTAGCAAAGCCACCAGTACTTTTTAGTAAGACACAAAATTTAATAAAATCAATCGAAAAAAGACTAAACGCTACTTTGATAACTTACTATAATTCAAACGCTGGTAGCGTTTGCGGCAACGATGCGAGTGCTATGTATGAAATTTTAAAGGGTAAAAAGATAGATACTGCCTATCTTTTTATAAAAAGTGATGGCGGAAGCGGAATAGCTGCTCTTAGGATCATCACTACACTTAGAAATTACTGCAAAAATTTAATAGCCTTAATACCTGCAAACTGCGCCTCGGCTGCTACCATGATGGCACTTGGAGCAAATGAGATCGTCATGGGGCCACTTGCCTATCTAACGCCTGTTGATACTTCACTCAAACACGAGCTTAGCCCGACAAACAAAGGCAATGAGCTTGTGAGCGTTTCGATGGACGAACTTAGTCGTGTTGTCAAGCTTTGGAAAGAGCAGGATAAAGACAGACCAAACGACACAAACCCTTATAATTCGCTTTATGAGTATATTCATCCGCTAGTCTTTGGTGCGGTTGACCGTGCTAGCTCGCTATCGCTTAAGATTTGCACCGAGCTTCTTAGGTATCACATTGAGGACGATAAAAAGATCGCAGAAATTTCTGAAAGGCTAAATGGCGACTATCCAGCTCATGAATATCCAATCCTCTTTAGGGAGGCACATGAGATCGGCCTTCATGTAAAAAAGATGGATGATGACCTAAATGAAATGCTTCAGGAGCTAACGCTACTTTACTCTGAGATGGGACAGCGAGCTTTTACTGACTATGATGAAAATAGCTACCACGATAACAATATCGCAAATATCATTGAAACAAATGGCAAGCAAATTTACTATCAGATCGACAAAGACTGGTTTTACCGTCCTGAAGAGCGTCGCTGGAATGTGATGAATGATGAGAGCTCTTGGCGTAAAAACGAGCTAGTAAATGGCAAAATAAAAAATACCATCTATCACTTGTGGTAACATGTCTGGTATCTTATTTTTATTGATACTAGGCGGTGCTATATTTTTGCTGCTAAAGGTACAGTTAAGCAATAACCGCAGAAAACAAGCAAACGTAAATGAGGCTAAATTTTTAGTCTCACTCTTGGCAAAAGTGGCTAAAAGTGACGGCAGAGTAGGCGAGTTAGAAGCTAGGCTTATTAGTCAGGTACTTGATGATCTAAGTAAAAAAGTTAGTGGCGTTAGCGGTGTGCGTGAGTATCTAAAAGATGTCTATAACAGCCAAAAAGAGAATGTGGATAATGCCTATGAAACTGCCAGAAACTACAAGCGTGCGTTTAATCTAAACTACGATATTTGTGTCGCTAGACTCACATTTTTTCTAAATTTAGCCTATATTGATGGTGAGTTTAATGCAAGTGAGCAAGCCGTCATTCGAAATATTGCTTATGGATTTGGCATTGACAAAGATACGCTTGATGAGATCATCTCAAAATTTGATAGCTTTTATGGCTCAAGATTTGAGGCAAATCCCGATGAAATGGTCCAAGAAAAAGATGCATTTGAGGTTTTAGGGCTTAGCAAAAATGCAAGCTTTGATGAGGTAAAGCTTCGTTATAAAGAGCTTGTAAGGCAGTATCATCCCGACATTTTAATGGGTAGAGGCGAGAGTAAAGAGGTGATCGAGCGCTCAACTAAAAAGCTTCAGGAGATAAACGAGGCTTATGGGCGATTAAAAGAGAAATTTGGAGTTTAGATGAAGAAATTTATTATTTTGCTGCTAGCGGTGGCTGGCTTTTGTAATGATTTTAAAGTGGTAAATGTCAATGGAAAAGAGATAAAATTTAAGCTTACACAAAGCGAGCTTTATCGAGATCAAAGGTTAGTTATCAGCAACTACGATGTTAAAGATAGCAATGTGAGCATAATATTTGTCGACAAAGATGGCAACAAGAGCGACATTATGTCAGTTCAAGCAAAAAAATTAAATGAAATTAGTGAGTATATCTTTTCGTATGATCGCGGCATAAAGGTGATGAAATTTAGTTCGAAAAAGCCGATATGCGAGGCGCTTGAGAAAGAGGAACCTGTAAATTTAAGCGTATTAGATGCGAGATATTTTGACGGCAATCAAATTTCAAGCTATGCCTTTAGCGTTGATATTGTTGGTCAAAAGCGTGAAAATTTTGTAGAGAGAAAAGACTATTATATAGATGCAGCTGCAAATGTTATGGTTACGCTAGAAGCCTTATCGATAAAGAATATCGCAAAAGATATAAAAATGGGGCAGCTTCTGCTTGCAAAAGGTATGTGTTTAACAAAAAGATAAAAATTTAATAAAGGAGAAAAAATGAGAGCATTGCTTAGCGTTAGCGATAAAGAGGGCATTGTAGAGTTTGCAAAGGGGCTAGAAGAGCTTGGCTGGCAGATACTTTCAACCGGTGGCACCTATAAACTTTTAAAGACTGAGGGCATCAAAGCCACTGAGGTTAGCGAATTTACGGCGTCACCTGAGATGTTTGAGGGTAGGGTAAAGACCCTTCATCCAAAGATACATGGTGGCATCTTGCACAAGCGCGATGACGCTACGCACGTGGCTCAGGCAAAGGAGTATGGCATCGAGGGCATAGACCTAGTTTGTGTAAATTTATATCCATTTAAAGAGACTACCATTAGGACCGATGACTTTGCTGAGATCATCGAAAATATCGATATCGGTGGCCCAGCCATGGTAAGAAGCGCAGCTAAAAATTTTAAAGACGTGCTCATAGTTACAAACGTGCTTGACTACGATGAAATTTTAAAGCGCCTAAGAGAAAAAAGTGATGATTTTGAGTTTAGAAGATCGCTGATGATAAAGGCTTACGAGCACACAGCGGCCTATGACAGCACGATCGCAAACTATATGAATGATAGATTTAATAGCGGTTTTGGCGATGCTAGATTTATTGTTGGCAACAAGGTTTTTGATACAAGATACGGTGAAAACCCTCACCAAAAAGGTGCGCTTTATGAGTTTAACTACTTCTTTTCAAACAACTTTAGAGCCCTAAAAGGCGAAGCTAGCTTTAACAACATGACTGATATAAACGGCGCACTAATGCTTGCAACTAGTTTTGAAGACGCGCCAGCAGTGGCTATCATCAAGCACGCGAATCCTTGCGGCTTTGCGGTAAAAGACACTCTGCTTGAAAGCTACGTGGCAGCGCTTAAATGTGATCCGATATCAGCATATGGCGGTGTGGTAGCGATAAATGGTACGCTTGATGAGGAGCTAGCTAAAAAGATAAATGAAATTTACGTTGAAGTAATCATCGCTGCAAATGTTGATGAAGCAGCGCTTAAAGTCTTTGAGAGCAAAAAACGTATCAAAATTTTCACTCAAGATAATAAATTTTTAGTACGTGCAGATGATAAATTTGACTTTAAACATATTGATGGTGGCTTTGTATTTCAAGAAAGAGACTTCGTAAAAGACGAAGAGCTTGAAAATATGAAGCAAATGAGTAAAAAACATGCAAGTGGCAGCGAGCTAAAAGACGCTCAGATCGCGTGGAAAGTCGCTGCACTAACAAAGAGCAACTGCGTAGTTTATGTAAAAGATGGTGCGATGGTGGCTATTGGTATGGGTATGACAAGCCGTGTGGATGCTGCACGTGCAGCCGTGGCAAAGGCAAAAGAGCTCGAGATCGACCTAAATGGTTGCGTACTTGCGAGTGAGGCATTCTTTCCATTTAGAGATAGTATCGACATCGCTAGTAAGGTCGGTGTAAAATGCGTCATTGAACCAGGTGGTAGCATCAGAGATGATGAGGTGATAGAGGCCGCTGATGAGCATGGCATGTCGCTATATTTCACTGGCGTTAGACACTTCTTACACTAAAATTTAGGGGCGTTTGCCCCTTACTTCACACTTTATAACTTTAATTTTCGTATAATCTTTCAAAAGCGAAAGGAGATAGAATGAAAAAGATCTTAAAATTTATCTTAATGGCGGCAGTGTTTTTTGGTCTAAATTTGATGGCAAAAGATGAGCTTATAAAGGAACAGACGATGGCAGGGCAAAATTTAAAAGAAATTTATCTAGCAGGTGGTTGCTTTTGGGGTATGCAGGGATATTTTAAAAAGATATTTGGCGTAGTGGATACAAAGGTAGGCTACGCAAATGGCAAGAGCGAAAATACTAGCTACCGCGAGCTTCATGAGAGCGATCATGCTGAGACACTTTATGTAAAATACGACGAAAATAGAGTCGCTTTGGCTGAAATTTTGGCTCATTTTTTTAGAGTGATCGACCCGACCTCTCTAAATAAACAAGGCAATGACGTCGGTAGGCAGTATAGAAGCGGAATTTACTATGTGAGCGAAAGTGATCTGCCAACGATAGAGAGCTTTATGAAAATAGAGCAAAAGAAATTTAAAGACAAGATCGTGGTTGAGGTAGCGCCGCTTAAAAATTTCGTCATAGGCGAGGAGTATCACCAAGACTATCTTGATAAAAATCCTTTTGGATATTGTCACATCGACCTAGGTTTAGCCGATAAACCGCTTTACGATGAGACAAAATTTAAGCCACTTAGTAAAGATGAGCTAAAGAAAAATTTAAGTAGCGAGCAGTATGCTGTGACACAAGAAGCGGCGACTGAGAGGCCGTTTAGCAGCGAGTATGATAAATTTGATCAAAAAGGCATTTATGTAGATATTACAAGCGGAAAGCCACTTTTCTCAAGCGCAGATAAATTTGATGCAGGATGTGGCTGGCCAAGCTTTACAAAGCCTATCACGACAACAGCTCTTTCATATAAGGAGGACAACTCGTTTATGATGAAAAGGGTCGAAGTTAAGTCTCAAAATAGTGACGCGCACCTTGGGCATGTTTTTGACGATGGCCCAAGCGATAAGGGCGGGCTAAGATATTGCATAAACGGTGCGAGCCTTAAATTTATACCGCTTGAAGATATGGCAAGACTAGGGTATGAGGAATTTATACCTTATGTAAAATAGCTTTTGTTGAAGCAAATCAATAGTTTAAAAAGTTTAATCAGAGTATAATTCTCCAAAATTAAAAGGAGAAAAAATGAGCGATTTTTTCAAAAACGCAGAGCAGTTTAATGTCGATGGTGCAACCGTGCCATTTTATAAATTTAATGAAAATGGTGTAAATTTTATTGGCTTTGACTCACGTCCTTGCGTGCCGCCAGAGCCAATGGTCAATGCATTAATCGCTATTAAATTTGCTGATAAAAATACAAAAATTATGATGCTAAATCATAAATTTCCAGCCGGTCTTATACCAAAGATAGATAAGAGCTTTGATATAGAGCGTGAAGATATAGATGGTGGGGCTGTAAAGATGATTTTTAGCCTAAAAGACGGTGCAAATATAGAAGACGTAGATACGAGTCTTTGCCACTAAGATGCTTTTAAATACTTATGCACCACCATTTAAGTTAGTCGGTGGATATTTTATTGCTGGAATTTTCTTTTTAGCATTAAGTGTACCGGCATTCTTTTATGCAGATTTTGATGCGATTAGCTCGCTAAATACAGCTGGTTTTTTGCATATATTTTTTGTTGGTTTTGTTATGAGCATTATCATCGGAGCACTTTATCAGCTAACCTCAGTCATCTTAGAAAAGCCATTTTTTACCGCAAAAGGTGCTATTTTAAATTTGGCTATTTTTTGTCTATCGTTGCTGGGTATGTGTTACGGGATGCTATTTGCTGATGCTAAAATTTTACAAATTAGTGGAGTTTTGCTTTTTTGCTCACTTGCCTTTTTTGCTACGACTTATGCACTAAGCTTTATGGATAATGAAAAAAAGAGCTTTGCGGTCTTTGCGCTTTTTGTTTCAGCTATCTTTTTGGTAATTGGAATAACGCTTGGTTTTTGCTTGCTTATGATACTTAGTGGCACGCTGATGCTTGATTTTGAGATGACGCTAAAATTTCATGTTTATTTTGTGCTGGGATTTGTATTTCTTGTGATACTTGGAGCTGCTAGCGTACTCCTACCTATGTTTGCATTGGCTCACGATCTAAAATTTACACTTAGTAAGGCCTCACTAGCATGCTATATTTTGGGTGGTATCTTACTAGCTTTTAATGAAAATTTATCTATTTTGTCAATATGTTTAGCGGCTTTACTTTTTATAGCTCAAGCACTTTATATTTTAAAAAAGCGCGTTAGAAAGGCGCATGATTACTGGAATGTAAATATCGTACTTTCGTTGGTGGCTTTGCTTGGTGCTGCTGTTTTTATAGCTTTAGACAAATTAAATTTAGCTGCGTATTTTTTAATATATGGCTTTTTGTTTGCTTTTATCGTAGCTCATCTTTACAAAATCGCACCATTTCTTATATGGTATCACTACGTAGCACCTTTTGTCGGAAAGGTAAAAGTGCCACTTCTTGATGCCATGATACTAAAAAAGATAGCTTATTTTGGTATAGCTTTTAATGCTATCTCGCTTCTTTGCTATCTTCTCTCAACTTGCTTTGAACTAGAAATTTTAGTGCAAGCAAGTATGATTTTTATAGCTATTAGTATAGTTTTACTATCGATAAATATAATAAATATTTTTAGATTTACTGGTTTTAAAGGATAAAAAATGAAAGAAAAAATTTATAACGCACTGTCAAATATCGTTGATCCAGAAGTTGGCTTTGATATCGTTTCGCTCGGACTTATATATGATGCGAGCTGCGATGAAAATGGCAAAGCAAAGGTTACTATGACTCTTTCAACCAAATCTTGCCCACTGCACGAAATGATACTTGGCTGGGTAGAAACTGCCGTGCTTGATATAGAAGGTGTCAAAGAGTGCGAGATCGATCTTGTCTGGGAGCCTGAGTGGAATATACAAATGGCAAGCGATTTTGTAAAAGCACAACTTGGAGTTTAATTTTTAAGTTTTTGGATTTAAAGGTTTGTAAATTTTTAATAATCTAGAGAGCAAAAGCTCTCTAGAAAATTTAAGGAGTTTGTTTTTTTGTTAGTCCATTTGATGGCGCATAAATGATGGTACATCAAGTTGTGACATATAGTCTTCGTCATATCCACCACTAACTTTTTTAAGTCTTAATATACGCTCTTTTTTTATGATATCGCTTGTATTAGAAGTTTGTATTTCATCTTTTTTTTCAGCTTCTTTTTGTGAGCTTTGAAAACCTGTTGCTATTATTGTAACTTCAACTTTATTGTCTTCTATTTTGTCATCAGTTGTTGTACCAAATATAATTTCAGCATCTTCATCTGCTGCCTCATGAATAATACTCATCGCATTATTGATATCAGCTAGTGGGCAACTAGGGCTTATTCTAAAATGAACTAAAATACCAAATGCACCATTTATTGTCATGTTATCAAGAAGTGGCGATTGTATTGCATTTTTTATAGCTTCTTGCGCTGCATCCTCACCACTTGCTTCGCCAACACCCATTAAAGCTAGTCCTCTATGGCTCATAATCGTTCTAACATCTGCAAAGTCTAGATTTATGTCGCTTTTTCCTGAGTCAAGTACGATCGTACTCATACCATTGACGGCTCTTGCAAGTACTTCATCAACCATTTCAAAGCTTTCTTTTATACCAGCATTTTTATCAATTAATGTTAGGAGTTTATCGTTTGGAATGACTACAATAGAATCGCTTTCTTTTCTAAGTTCTTCAAGGCCGCAATCAGCCAATTTTCTACGTTTTTTTCCTTCAAACATAAAAGGCATAGTAACAACTGCAACTGTTAGCGCACCAATGTCTTTTGCAGCTTGAGCAACTACTGGAGCTGCGCCTGTACCAGTTCCACCACCAAGTCCTGTACCAATGAAAACTATATCTGATGTCTCAAGTGCACTTTTTACTTCATCGTAGCTCTCTTCAGCAGCAGCTTTTCCTATTTCAGGTCTCATACCTGCACCTAGACCTTTTGTTGTTTTCTCGCCTAGTTGAATTTTTGTATGTGCAAGAGAATTTTCAAGAGCCTTAGCATCTGTATTAGCAACAATAAGATCTATATTTAAATTCGGATTAACTCTTATTATGTGGTTGACCATATTACCACCACCTCCACCTACACCTACGACCTTTATCTTTGCACCATAGATGCTTTTATTTTCTTCTACTGTGAAGCTACTCATTTTTGAAATTCTCCTTAAAATAATTGTGTAATACTATACCAAAATTTTGCAAAAGCATTTGGCTTTTTTTCTTGTTTGCTAATATCTGCAATATTGGCAAGTTCTTCTTTGCTTTTTGATTTATTTGCTACCTCTAATTCAAAATCTTTATCAGAAAAACTATCCTCTTTTTCATTTGGATCCTGCGTCTCTTGTCCAAAATTTTGTACATTTTCCTCTTCTGCAAAAACATTTCTAAAATTTGCTTTCGGTTTTGAGGCTATTTCCCCTTGGTATCTCATTTTTTTCTCAGAATCAATCTCGTATGGGCTAAAGTTGCCAGCACCATACAAACAAAGCCCTATAGCACAAGAATTTGCTGGATCTCTTAAAATTTCAAATAATCCATCCATTTCTTTTGGTTTTGCTATACGAACTGGCATTTTGTCAAATATTGCGGATGCAAGATCTCTAATGCCTTCTAACTTAGTCATACCGCCAGTAAGTATTATTCCAGCACCAATGCTATCTTTATAGCCGCTATCTTCTAGCATCTTAGCAAGTACCATAAGGGTTTCTTCTGCTCTGGCATATATAACATTTGATATTATGTCTAGTGAAACTTCGTGGCTTTTTGTTTCATCTCCAAGGATCGGGAGCTCTATTAGATCAACTGACTTATTTATTAAAGCGCCATAACCTAATTTTATCTCTTCTGCCTTTGGAAGAGGTGTATGCAGAGCCATAGAAAGATCATTTGTAATGTTTGCTGAGCCAACAGGTAAAAATTCATTGTATCTTATAGAATTTCCAGAATGTACCACAAGATTACAAGTCGCACCACCCATATCAACAAGTGCGGCACCAAGTTCTTTCTCATCTTTTGTTAATGTTGCTATCGCAGAAGCATATCCTGAAAGTACTATATTATCTAGTTGAACACCTGCTAAATTTACGGCTTTTCTTAGGTTGCTAATAGATGACTTTTGTACTGTAACAATATGTGTTTGAACTTCTAGCCTACTACCGTTCATACCTATTGGATCTTCAATATGTTCTTGTCCATCTACTTTAAAATTATAAGGAAGAACATGTAGTTTTTCATACTCATGAGGTATATCAGCAGTATGATCGGCCATTTGCATAGCACGCTCGATCTCTTTTATACCTATTTCATGATTTGGTATATTCACTACACCACTACTGTCAACGCTTTTTGTATACGCACCAGAAATAGAAACTATAACTTTTTCATAGCGTGTTCCTGCAACTCTTTGTGCTTCTATTAATGCATTTTTTATTGACTTTGCAGCTTGCTCTATATTAGTTATAACACCTTTTCTTATTCCCTGTGTTTTTTCAGTTCCAATTCCAATTATCTTAATACCATTTTCATCATGTTGTGCTATTACTGCACAAATCTGGAAAGAGCCGATATCTATACCTAAAATTTTTGTACTCAAGATAAATTACCTTTTGATATATTCTTTAATTTCATAGTATTTTTTAAGTTTGTTTGTTAAATCTTTTATTAACTCATTATTTTTAAGCATTGTAACGTTTTGCTGTGTTATTTGCTTATAGTTATTATCTATATTATCTACAAGCAACCTTTGTTCCAAAATATCGTATATAACGGCCTTATCTTCTAATATAACATAATCTTTTTTGTTGTTAGTTTCAAAAAGTTGAGAAACAAAAGCTCTAGTTTCGCTTTCATTTAGTCCTGAGATAGAGCTATTTATATCTCTACTAATAAAGCCTATATCAGTTCCTTTGAAATTTTGTAAAGACTCTTTCGCTATGGTTGTTAAGTTTTCTTTTTTCTTTTTATCTTTGTAAATTTCAAGTACCATTACTCTTGCTTGTTCAAAACTCATAGGCTGTGGAGGAGTTATGCTTTTTACTCTAACTATTAAATATCCATCTTTATATGTAAATGGTTTTATAACCTCACCAACTTTTGCACCTTTTATTTCATCAAGCGAGAATGTTGCATTATCTTCATTTATACTAATAAATTCATTTGTTGCAAGCTCAGCTTTTTTTATAGAGGTATATTTTTTTAAAGCATCAGTCTTGCTTTTCTCGATATTGTAGTCTTTAATAACTTCAGTCTTTACTTCGTCAAATGATTTGATTTTATCATCAGAGCCTTTATATCTCTCCTTGTTTTCGTTGTAGTAGTCACTCAAAGTAGTTTGATTTACATCATTTTTGTTTGACTCTATAAAGTATGTTTCAAGACCGTATATAGTCTTTGTCATATAGTTGTTTTTATTTGTTTCCCAGAGATCCTTTAGCTCTTTTTCATCTATTTTTATATCGCTTTGATTGGCATTTATTATCTGTATTGCTAATTTGTCTTGCATAAAAAAGCTTGCTTCCATCATTGCAATGTCTTCTTTGCTGGCTGGTAAATTTAAAATAGTTCTAAGTTTATCAAGTAGTATTGTTAGTTTTAAATTTTCTTCAAAATCGGTTGGATTTATTCTGGCCCTTCTCAAAATATCGTGGTATAAATTTTTATCAAAGGTACCATCTTTTTGAAATGTTGGATCAACGATTATATATTTTAAAATATCATCTTTGCTAACACTAAGACCTATATCGTCTGCAAAATTTAATAGTAAATTCTCTTGAATTGTAGCTTGAAGTGCAGCATTTTGTAATCCTAACTCGTTAGCCTTTTCTTGCGTTAATTTACCATCAAAAAGATTATTGTAGTATTGATACAAACTATCGTATTTTTGTTGCAGTTCTTGAATACTTATATTTCTGTGTCCTACTTTTGCTACTGAAGTGGCTCGATTGCTGTTTAAATCATATGCTCCCCAGCCTACAAAGCCTGCTCCAACAAAGGCTATTGTACTTACCCAAATGGTAACAACTAGGTATTTTTTATGTTTCTGCATCCAAGACAACATTAAATTTTCCTTTAAAAGACTAACGAAATTTGTATGATATATTATATAAAATTGCCTTAAATAAGCTTAAAATAGGGGCTTTAAAAATATCTTTGTGAAGAATTTTGCTAACAATTTTTTAGTATTGTTAGCAAAATTTTTAAATACTATAATCGCTATAACCACTAGTTAAATGAAGCAATTTGCAGCTATTTTCTAGTAAAGCTATCTCTTTTGCAAGAAGTTGTGGGCTTCTGCTGTATGCATAAATACCATATCCTTTAACGATAATAATATTTGTATTTTTTTCTAGCATATATCTATAAATTTCAGTTTCTGCACGTTCATACCAGTCATCATATTGTTTTGGATCATAAACAGAAATTTTATCAAATCTCATATACCCAAAATAATCTTTCGGTACTATTTTTTCATGTTTCATTGCGTAGGCAGTTGCGTATGGTGGCATCGCGTAGCAAACAAATCTCGCCTCATTTATATTTTTATAAATATTTAAGTGTATATCAGCATCAAGACTAGCTTCATTCCAGCGATAGTCTTTTTTTGATGAAAGAAGCGTCAAGTCATCATCTTTTAAATTATCAAAAATGGCATTTTGTTTATTGATTATAAATTGATTTTTTTCGACTCTTGCCGAAATCGAGCCGTGAAAGACGCCAAAAAAATTCTTTCTAAACATAGAAAGTGATATTGTTTTTATCTCATTTATTGAGTGTTCTAGCTCCATTTTTCCTCCTACGTTTAAGCGATTATATTTAAGCTATCTTAAAATTTATGTAAAATTTTACGTAATGATAGCTTTTTAAGTAAAATTTCGATAAATTTTCCACACTATTTACTATAAAGAGGCAGTGTTGCAAAGTCCACATATCAGTGTTTTACTTGATGAAGTTCTATCTTTTTTTAAAAATTTAAATGGAAATTTTATAGATTGCACGCTTGGATATGCAGGACATTCTAGTGCCATTTTATCTCAAAATGAAAATTTAAATTTAATTGCCTGTGATAGAGATAACGAAGCTATAAATTTTTCACTAAAAAAACTTGAGCCATTTGGCAGTAGGGTTAAAATTTATAAAAGTAACTTTTCTGAATTGACTAGCAGGCTAAGTCAAGAAGAAATTTTAAATGTTAGAGGAATTTTGGCTGACATCGGCGTTAGTTCGCTTCAGATAGATAAAGATGATAGAGGCTTTAGTCTTGGCTCAAGCACGCTTGATATGCGCATGGACAAAGAGCGAAATTTTAGCGCATATGATGTTGTAAATGATTACTCTTTTGATGAGTTAGTTAGAATTTTTAGAGATTATGGCGAGCTAAAAAATGCTGCCGGGATTGCAAATAAAATTATAAATACTAGAAATTTAGGCAAGATAACGAGTGCAAAAGAACTTGCAAATTTAATAGGTACAGCCCAGATAAAAGGGCGCGGAGTTAGCCCTGCGATACTTGCCTTTCAAGCCATCAGGATAGAGGTAAATGGTGAGCTAGATGAGCTAACAAATTTACTTGATAGTATAGAAAAATGTGGATTTAAAGATTGTCTTGTGGCGATTATTACATTTCACTCGCTTGAAGATAGGATCGTAAAAGAGCGCTTTAAAAAGTGGGCAAATAGCTGTATCTGCCTACCTGGCGTCTATAGATGTGAATGCGGAAATAACCACGAACTAGGCGAAATTTTGACCAAAAAGCCACTAACGGCAAGCCAAAATGAACTAGCGCAAAACTCACGAAGCAAGAGCGCAAAACTGCGGGTTTTTAAGATAAAGGGATAAAGATGCAAGAAAAAGAAGAGCTGTTAACGCTTCATGATGAGGAGCAAAAACGTGAGGTAAATTTAAGCTTTAAGACATTAGTGATGGTCTATTTAGCTGTTTTTATAGCTCTAGCTATATTTTTGCCAAAAATTTACATAGCAAATCAAATTTATTATATAAGTAGAGATATAGCTGACATAAGCGGTAAACGAGATATGCTTTTAGAGGAAAATAGAGCTCTTAATATAAAGCTTGAAAATTTACGTTATAAAAATCAAATTTTAAATAATATGCAAGAGCGTCAATGGAAATAACGAAACATTTAAAGTTTTTTAAATTTTGGCGATTCAATTATATTGGCAAATAATATAGCCATTTTGTATATAACTGCGTAAAAATAAAATTAGCTCAATAAACAAAGCTTATTTTTAACTTGCTAATTGCTTTCTTTTTGAGAGATTAGCTTTTCATATATATATTGTTCTAAATCTTTTTTTGATATGTCATTTTTTATAGCAGTATTATAAATTTCTTCGACCTTGCTTGAGTATTTTTCATAGCCAAAATATGGAAAATGCACGCTCCAAGCTTTCTTGATAAGATCGTGACTTATCTCTCTTCTTGCCCAAACTTTAAACATATCAAAGCCAATGAAAACGGCCGAAGTAACGACAGCAGTCGCTATTATCGATATGTGTGCATCAGTTTTTGCTAAAAAATGATGCGTGATGATTAACAATGGAAATAAAATGACAAAACAGATAAGTGCATAAATCTGGTAGAGCTTGATATGGTTAAATCTAAAATTTAGCTTTGCTCCATCTATTAGCATACCTTCGTTAAAAAGGGCATTTGCTTCAAGTAGATCCCTGAATAAAACTGGCTGTTTTGAAACAAAAAAAACGTTTTTTATGATTCTATCTTTTAAAGTTTCTTGCATTTTTTTATAGACTTTTTACCTTTGAAATTTTGGCTCATTATATCTAAGAATCTATAAATTCAAACAAAATTAGATACAATTTGCCCAAAATTTAAGGAGCTAAAAATGGCAGATCAAGCTTTGCAAACCGTCTTTTTAAACGGAGAATTTTTGCAAAAAGATGAGGCAAAAGTTAGTGCTTTTGATAGAGGATTTATATTTGGTGATGGAATTTATGAGGTTGTGCCTGTGATAAATTCAAAAATGGTTGATAAAGATGGATTTTGGGCGAGATTTGAAAGAAGCTTAAATGAAATAGATATAAGTTTGCCCTACGAAAAGGAAAAATTTGAGGCGATCTTAAACGAGATAATCTCCAAAAATGCCTTAAAAGAGGGCGGAATTTACATGCAAGTAACAAGAGGCGTGGCGTTTAGAAATTTCTATTTCATAGAAAATTTAACACCAAGTGTCTTTGTTTTCTGTTACCAGAGTGAAATTTTAAACAATCCTGCTGCAAAAACTGGCATAAAAGTCGTGAGTGTCGAGGATATCAGGTGGAAAAGGCGTGACATCAAGTCTATCTCACTTCTGGCTCAGTGCTACGCTAAAAATGAAGCTCATAAAAAAGGTGCAGATGAGGGCTTTATGGTGGAAAATGGCTTTGTCACAGAGGGTTGCAGCTCAAGTGCTTTTATTATCAAGGATAAAACACTCATAACCAAACCACTTTCAAATGAAATTTTGCCAGGCATTCGCCGTATGAGACTTTTAAAGATCGCCAAAGATATTGGCCTTAAGATAGAGGAGCGAAAATTTAGCATGGATGAAGTTTATAGTGCTGATGAAGTCTTTATCTCGGCTGCGACGCTCATACTCTTACCAGTTGTTTATGCTGATTGCAAGGCGATAAATGGTGCAAAAGTAGGAGAAATTTCAAGCAAACTTCGTGAAATTTATGCTGGTGAACTTTTAAAAGAAGCCGGGCTTTGAGAGAAAAAATCTTAATAAGTGCTTGCCTAGTTGGCATAAATTGTAAATTTAACGGCGAAAATAATCTTTTAAATAAAGATGTTTTAGATGAAATTTCAAAGAGATATCATCTGCTTTTTGTTTGTCCAGAGGTTTACGGCGGGCTTAGCACGCCAAGAGAACCGGCTGAGATGAAAAATGGTGCGGTTGTTTGTAAATTTTCAGGTAAAGATGTGAGTAAAAATTTTAAAAGTGGAGCAGATATTTGCCTAAAGATAGCCAAGCTAAATGGTTGCAAAAAGGCTATTTTAAAATCAAAAAGTCCAAGTTGTGGAAGTGGGCAAATTTATGACGGAAGTTTTAGTAAGAGGCTTATTTTAGGTGATGGCATCACAGCAAAACTGCTAAAAGAAAATGAAATTTTAGTTTACAGCGAAGATGAGATAGTGGGGCTTTAATGTTTGATAGGCTAAAAGACAACATTATGCTTGAGGTGATTTTTAAGTACATCATCTTGTTGCTGCTTTTTATCTGTGTGATCGGTCTTTTTATGAGTGGCATTCTTTTCTTAAATGGGGAGATGAGTGAAAATTCGCTGAATTTACACATTTTCTTCGGCTTTAGTTTGGTTGTTTTGACGATCGTTCATAGTTATGTTAAGAAGAAAAAGCTAAAGAAACTAAGCCTTGAGTTTAAAAATATATTAAATCACAAGCCAGTGCAGATGGACTGCAATACAACCAGGTTTTTAAACGCTCTAAATGATGTAAAAGTGGGCGATCTTTCAAAGAAATTTGGCTCTGATATTGTAGAAATTTTAAGATCAAATGACATAAAAGTAAAAAGCGAGAATGAGACCATGAAGCAAATTTGTAAAAACAACGATGAAAAGATGTTTTACATTTTTGTTTTGATCGTCGAAGCTATATTTAAGGATAAGGAAAAAAGTTGAAAAAAGGTATATTTTTAGCATTTAGTGTTGCTTTGTTTTTGGGATGTTCGCAGACCCAGCCAAAGCCAAGTGTGCAAAATTCTTTACCAGATGAAAATGTATATAAGCCAAATGAACGCATTAGTTTGCTTGATTTTGAAATGAAGCAAGATGCCTCGTCGCTACCGCAAAATATGCAAAGCGCAAGTTTTGACCAAGAAGAAATTTTAAAAAGAAGGTTTAAGGTTTTTACATTAAGGGGCGTAAAATTTAATCCAAACGATGTCTTTTGGGCATTTAATATATATAAGCCAAGCGAGAAGAGAAAGTATTTTGGCTCAAATTTTAGACAGATACCTCAAAGCTGGTTTGACGCACAAAAGGACAATGCAAATTTTTCAGCTCTTTCAAGCATCTCTGCTTATGCTCTAACTTCGGCAAACACAGCTTTAAGAAATTTCCCAACCGATGAGCCGATATTTTTAAACCCGCAAACTCCAGGCGAGGGCTATCCGTTTGATTATCTGCAAGAATCAACACTAAGCATCGCTCATCCACTTTTTGTCTCACATTTTTCTAAAGACAGGGCATGGGCGTTTGTTAGCGATGATGCGGTTTGGGGCTGGGTAAAGGTCGAGGATATAAAATTTATAAGTGATGATGAGGTAAACGCCTATCAAAAATCAAGTTTTGTAACTATAAAAACGGATAAGATGCCAGTTTATGACAAGGTTGGAAATTTCTTATTTTACTCAAGAGTCGGAGCGATACTTCCTGTTTTGGCACAGGATGATAAAAACTACTACGGTAAAATTTATGTAAGAAATCTCTTGAGAGAATTTGTGTTGCCAAAGTCTGTTGGCGCTCTTTTTCCTCTTAAATTTAATGACTCAAATCTAAAAACACTTATTAGCTCTCTTCTTACTCAGCCTTATGGTTGGGGTGGGGTCGATAAGCTAAGGGATTGCTCGCTTTTTACCAAAGATCTGCTGGCTAGCTTTGGTGTGTGGCTACCTAGAAACTCAAAAGCCCAGGCAAACATGGGACAAAAATTTGATCTAAAAGGACTTAGTAACGCCGCTAAAACAAAAGAGATAAAAGAAAAAGGGGTGCCATATCTTACGCTTGTGCATCTGCCAGGGCACATAATGCTTTATGCTGGGTACAAGGGCGATGATATCTACGTGGTGCATGATGCTTGGGGGTTAAAAACTGAAAATAACGGCAGAGCGTTAATCGGTGCTACGGCAGTAACTACATTAAACATCGGACAAAACAGAAGCGATATACAAAACTCAAATTTGCTTATTTCAAAGGTCGATTCTATAAATGTGATAAAGCCCGAAAATGTAATAAGTGATAAAGCTAGAAAAATTTCAGCTTTACAAAGAGCTTATGATGTTAAGGTCGAGGATAATTTAGTCAAATTTGGTGATGGAACAATATTTGTCTATGATGACTTTAAACAAAAAGATGATGAGTGTAGTATCGGTGCTGATATAGAGGATATGAATGCGCTTGATTACGCTGCATTTTCGCCGCTTAGCACCGTACTAAGCGATGCTGGCAGATGTAGAAATTATGAATTTTTAGGCAAAATTTATGGCTCAAGCGAGAGCGAGGTAAAAGCAAATTTGGTAGATGTTGTTTGGCTAAAAGATAGCCTTGCGCTAAAACTACCATTTAACTCTAAAAATGGAGCCGCAGCTGCTTTGCAAGACGTAAGCAATGAGCTAAATGAGATGGCAAAGAGTGATGCAAGCTTGCTTGAGTATTTAAAAAATCCAGGCGGAACATTTAAATGGCGCATCATCGCGGGCACAAACCGCTTGAGTCCCCACAGCTACGGCATTGCGATCGATATAAATGTGAAAAAGAGCCACTATTGGCAGTGGAGCAATGGCTACCAAAATCTCATCCCTGAAAAGATAGTGCGTATTTTTGAAAAACATAAATTTATCTGGGGCGGACGCTGGAAGCACTTTGATACGATGCACTTTGAGTATCGCCCAGAGATGTTTGAGTAGATGCTAGATCAAATTTTAGAAATTTTATCTCACTCAAACGTCTTTTTAACAGGTGGCGGCGGTGTTGGCAAGAGCTATCTAACTGCCTCTGTCATCAGACACTACAAAGAAAATTTTAAAAACGTCATAATCCTTGGCTCAACTGGCATAAGTGCTGTTAGCCTTGGCGGAGTTAGCTTGCATAGCTTTTTTAAATTTGGCTACTGCAAGGACTATGAGGAGCTAAGACGCTTTGACTATCATCAAAAAGACAAACTAAGCAAGCTACGAAATATGCTAGATGCTTGTGATCTGCTTGTAATTGATGAAATTTCAATGGTGAGCTCAGATTTAATGGAGATGATAAGATACCGACTACTTACTTCCAAATTTAAAGGTAGGGTGCTTATAGTGGGTGATTTTTATCAGCTTCCACCAGTGCAAAAGGAGCAAAACGAAAATAGGCTTTTTAATTTTTTATACGCTTTTAACTCCAGTGCATGGGAGGATATGAAATTTACAAATGTTGAACTACTAGTCTCAAAACGTACAAACGATCTTAAATTTTATGAAATTCTCTCTCGCCTAAGAGTTGGCGAGCTAGATGATGAAATAATGAGCTATATAGAGAGTTTAAGAGTGACCAAGATAGAGCCAGATGATGATACGAGTGTGCTTTTTGGCAGAAACGCCGAGGCTGAAATGCTAAATCAAAAAAGGCTCTCAGAGCTTAGCACGCCACTTGAAATTTCAAACTCATATGTGAGCATTTTGGATGAAAATTTAGATAAAAAAGAATTTGAAAAATGGGCAAATACGCTAAATATCTCAAGGGATTTGGAGATGAAGATAGGCGCTAAGATTATCTTTACGTCAAATAAATGGGGTGAGTACTATAACGGTGAGCAAGGCAAGATCATGCAAATCTTAAAAGAAAACGGAGTCATCTCAAGCGTGATCGTGAAAAAAGATAGCGGCGAAATTTGCGAGATAGAAAAAGCCGCTTATATATTTAGTTCGTTAAATTTAAACGAAGATGAGATCGAAGAAAATGTACAAGCCTCGCTCCATCAGTTTCCATTTAAGCTCGCTTACGCTCTAACCATCCACAAGTCTCAAGGTATGAGCATAGACTCGCTCATTTGTAATATCAACCACATTTTTGCCAAAGGACAACTCTATGTCGCACTTTCTCGTGCAGTAAGTCCTAAAAATTTAAAACTTTTTTATGATAAAAAAAGTGATTTTAGGCAGCATTTAAGAAAAGTGGTTAAAATTGACGACGAAGTTAAGAAATTTTACCAAGAAAACGTATTTTTGCATATTAAGGAGAATTTATGAAAAAGCTATTTTTAAGCCTTGCTTTTTGTGTTTTTGCATTTGCAGACGTACTAAAAGTAAGAGATTTTCAAACAGATATCTACTCAAAAGCTGGACAAAATTTAACAAAAAAGATAAATATGAACCTTGAAGTCGTTGGACGTGATGTTGAAGAAAATGAAGCGTATGTGCTTGATGCTTTAAACATAATAGTTGGTAGCTTTTACGTGGAAGATATTTTAACCTCAATGGGAAAAGAGAAATTTAAAGAGCTTTTTATAAAATACGCAGCCAAAAAGCACTCTCTTGATATCGATGATGTGCTTATCTTAAATATAAAAGTGATAAATAATCTTGAGCTAAGCGAGATCATAAAAGCAATAAAGAGCCAAAATTTATGCTCCGATCCAAGTGTTAATGAAGAGATTGTAACAAAACCAGAAAAGAAGAAAAAAGGCAATGAGATCATCATCTCGCCAGATCCAAATGACGTAGTTCAAAAACCTATTGATCTAAATAATGTGCAGGAATTTGGAAAAGACTTTGGGGAGAAGTGAGTAAATTTGGCTAAAGCTAGCCAAATTTATTGATTTACGATGTCGTAACCTTGAGGAATGACAGGAGTTAGCGTCTCTTGTGGTATGAGTGCGTCTTTTACTGGATTGCTTAGAGTTATTTTTATCTTATTTGAAAGCTTGTCTTTATAATCAATCGTTGTTGGAAGCGTGTTTTTAATGGTTATAAAGTACTCAACTCCGTCATATATTGCTTTGTAAAGTGTTGGTTGAATTTGCTCTGCATGAGCTAAAATTTGCGTCAAATTTGGCGTATCATCAAGCTTTGAAATGATAGCTTGCTCAAGCTCGTCCTCAATTACTATCACACGTTCTTTGTTAAAATAAATTCTCTTTGGCGTTGGACTTTCATATATCCAAAGTGCAGTATTGTCGTTTTTTGCGTAAAATCTACCCTTATAATTTATGCTTTTGCCTTCGCTAAATACAGTTTGCGTAAAGTCACTTTGAAGGCTTTTGAAATTTAAGCCAGCACCAAATGAGCAAACTGCAACGAGAGAGGCAACTAGAAATTTTCTCATTTTTTATCCTTTTTTGGCGTATTCTAGCCCAGTTTAATTAAATAAATAGTTAAACTATGCTAAGATCCAAAGTTTAAAAATTTAGGAAGGTAAAATAATGATTTCATCGGTATTTAGAAAGATTTTTGGCACCAAAAACGATAGAGAAGTCAAAAAGTATATAAGACGCGTTGCACAGATAAATGCACTCGAGCCAACTTATGAAAAGATGAGTGACGACGAGCTTAAGATCAAATTTAATGAGCTAAAAGCTCAAGTAATAGAAGAAAAAGTCACTTTAGATGAAATTTTAAATGATGTTTTTGCGATCGTTAGAGAGGCTAGCAAAAGGGTGCTTAAGATGCGCCATTTTGACGTGCAGCTAATAGGCGGTATGGTGCTAAACGAGGGTAGGATCGCTGAGATGAAAACTGGCGAGGGTAAGACCTTGGTTGCAACTTTGCCAGTTATATTAAACGCGATGAGCGGCAAGGGCGTACACGTAGTAACCGTAAATGACTACCTTGCAAAGCGTGACGCTACGCAAATGGGCGAGCTTTATAATTTTTTAGGCTTAAGCGTTGATGTAATACTAAGCGGCGGATACGATGATAACGTAAGACAAGCTGCTTATAACGCCGACATAACATACGGCACAAATTCAGAATTTGGCTTTGATTATTTACGTGACAATATGAAATTTGAAGCTGGTCAAAAGGTGCAAAGAGGCCATAACTTCGTTATCGTGGACGAGGTCGATAGTATCTTGATAGACGAGGCTAGAACTCCGCTTATAATCTCTGGCCCAACAAACCGCACGCTTGATGGCTATATAAGAGCCGATCAAGTCGCAAAACAGCTTACTAGAGGCACTCCAGCTGATCCAAACGTGCCAGGCTCAAAGCCAACGGGAGACTTTATAGTAGATGAAAAAAATAGAACGATAATGATCACAGAAGCTGGCATAAGCAAGGCTGAAAAATTATTTGGTGTTGAAAATTTATATAACCTTGAAAATGCCATACTAAGCCACCACCTAGATCAAGCCCTAAAAGCTCACAATCTCTTTGAAAAAGATGTTCACTACGTTGTAAAAGAGGGCGAAGTCGTCATCGTTGATGAATTTACAGGACGTCTAAGTGAGGGCAGACGCTTTAGTGAGGGACTTCACCAAGCACTTGAAGCGAAAGAGGGTGTGAAAATTCAAGAAGAGAGCCAAACGCTAGCCGATACAACATATCAAAACTACTTTAGGATGTATAAAAAGCTTGCAGGTATGACTGGTACGGCTCAGACAGAGGCTACTGAGTTTTCTCAAATTTACAACCTTGATGTTATCTCGATTCCGACAAACGTGCCAGTTATTAGGATCGATTCAAATGACCTTATCTACAAAACCCAAAACGAGAAATTTAAAGCTGTTATCGACGAGATCAAAAAGGCTCACGAAAAGGGCCAGCCAGTGCTCGTAGGAACTGCAAGTATCGAGCGCAGTGAGGTGCTTCACGAGATGCTTAAAAAAGTTGGTATCCCACACTCTGTGCTAAATGCTAAAAACCACGAAAAAGAGGCCGAGATCATCGCACAAGCTGGTGTAAAAGGTGCTGTGACTATCGCTACAAATATGGCTGGACGTGGTGTTGACATTAGGATCGATGATGAGGTTAGAAATTTAGGCGGTTTATATATCATCGGTACCGAAAGGCACGAGAGTAGAAGGATAGATAATCAGCTCCGTGGCCGTGCTGGACGTCAGGGCGACCCTGGTATGAGTAGATTTTACCTAAGCTTAGAGGACAATCTTTTAAGAATTTTTGGTAGTGACCGCATAAAAGCGATCATGGATAGGCTTGGTATCGACGAGGGCGAGAGTATCGAGAGTCGCATGGTGACAAGAGCTGTTGAAAACGCTCAAAAGAAAGTTGAGAGCTTGCACTTTGAGGCTAGAAAACACTTGCTTGAGTATGACGACGTGGCAAATGAGCAAAGAAAAACTATCTACAAATACCGCGACGAGCTACTTGATAAAAACTACGATATGAGCGAAAAGATAGCTCAAAATAGAAAAGAGTATGCTGCAAATTTACTTGACACGGCTGAAATTTTCCATGGCGGCTTGAAAGATGACTTTGATATTAAAAATTTATGCTCTATTATCCTTGCAGACTGTGGCGAAGAGATAGATGAGAGTGAGCTAAAAGGTCTAGAGTATGATGAGCTAATAGAAAAGATTGCGCAAATTTTTGAAGTAAGATATAACGAAAAAATGAGCGTACTAAATGAAGATCAAAGAAAAGAGATAGAGAAAATTTTATACCTTCAAGTGCTTGATAATGCGTGGAGAGAGCACCTCTATCAGATGGATATCCTAAAAACTGGTATTGGTCTAAGAGGATATAATCAAAAAGATCCGCTTGTCGAATACAAAAAAGAGAGTTATAACCTCTTTATGGAGCTAGTTAGCAGGCTAAAAAGTGAGAGTGTTAAGACGCTTCAGGTTGTAAGATTTAAGAGCCGTGAAGAGCAAGAAGAGCAAGCTAGAATGATGCTTGAAGCTAGTCAAAATGCTGAAAATGAAAATTTAAGCTACAACAACCAAGGCGAGGATGATAAATTTACGCCTGAAAAAAAGATACCAAGAAACGCTCCATGCCCTTGTGGAAGCGGTAAAAAATATAAAGATTGCCACGGAAAAAGTGGCCCTAAAAAAGGCATATTTGCTTAAAATTTCTACTTTTAAGGCGCCAAAAGCGCCTTAATCTTTTAAAAGGCTATTTGATGACAAGCTTACCAAAGTACCTACTTTTTAAATATTTAAGATTTGATAAAACTCAGCCGTTTATCACTCTAAGTGCCTTGCTTGCCTTTCTTGGCGTTAGCATTGGACTTATGGTTTTAATCGTTGCGATGGCGATTATGAATGGATTTGACAAAGAATTTGAGCGAAAACTTTTTACGATGAACTATCCAATAACCGTTCAAAGTGCCTTTAAAGGCTCCATTGATGATGACTTTGTTGATGAGCTAAAGGCTAGATTTAGTGATTTAAAATTTAGCCCATTTATAAGCACACAAGTCATTTACCGTTCGGCAAATGTACTTGAGGGCGGACTGGTTTATGGCGTAAATTTTAAAGATGAAAAACAGATAAACTCAGTCGTAAATGAAGCTTTAAAAGATAAAGAGCTAGATGGTTTTGAGATACTTGTGGGAAGTGGTATAACGAATGAGTTTAGGCTAAGAAGCAATGAGAAATTAACGCTTATCTTTACAAAGGCCGATCCAGCTGGCTTTTCGCTAACGCCAAAGATGAAGCGATTTGATATCGGTGGCTCATTTACATCTGGGCTAATCGCCTATGACAAGGCATTTTCATATACTTCAGTTGATGCTTTGAGGAAAATTTTAGACTATCCAAAAGGCGTTTATGATGGAATTCATATCTTTTCAAGTAAGCCATTTGATGATATAAAAAGAGTGCGTGAGGGGCTTCCAGTAGGCACGGTTGCTATTGGCTGGTGGGAGCAAAATGGCAACTTTTTCTCAGCACTCGCACTTGAAAAACGAGCACTTTTTATCGTTTTGATGCTTATTATCCTTGTGGCGTCGTTAAATATCATAAGCTCGCTACTAATGACAGTGATGAACCGCAGGCAAGAGATTGCCTTGCTTCTTGCGCTTGGTGCTAGTAAAAGTGAGATAAAAAGAAGCTTTTTCTATCAAGGGCTAGTAATAGGCGGAGGTGGCATTATATTTGGCTTGATACTTGGCTTTTTAGGGCTATTTTTACTTGGAAATTTCAACATCATAGACTTGCCGGCCGATGTTTATGGCTCAAGTAAACTTCCATTAGAACTTTCTTTGATTGACTTTATGCTTATAATTGTTGGAGCTATTTTTATCGTGGCTATATCGTCTTATTACCCAGCTAAAAAAGCCACAGAAGTAAATGTGCTTCAAACTTTAAGAAATGAGTAGAGCCTAGATGCTTAGGCTTGCTCATTGCTTGTAAAATTTATTTTTAAAAGATTATTTTAAAACCGGCATAAACTCGTAAAATTCTAAAATAAATTTATACTTTTACGCTCTTATATCATGATCGATTTTGCATTGAAGAGCCTCGTGTACGAGTGTTTTTGCCATGACACGCTCTTCGTTTATTAGGTGGAAATTTTTACCTAACTCACCAAAAATATCTTTATTACCCTCACCATTTATTTTTATTATAGTTTGGGTATTTACGCCGTAGTCTTTTATCTTTTGCGCGATGAGCTCCACTCTTTGCTCATTGTTAACAGTTATAATAACAGCAGCTGCATCGCTTAGGCAGGCATTTTCAAGTGTGTGACTTTGAAGAACGTTACCTAAAAATACATTTTCCCCGCGGCTCCTACCAAGCTCAACTAGACTAATATCGTTATCAAGCACAAGGTACAAAAGCTTTGTCTCTTTTAGTCTTAAAACGACCTCTTGTCCAAGTCTCTCATAGCCAAAGACTACGATGTGATTTTTGATTTTTTGCGGCTTTAGAGTTTCATTTGGTTCAACAACGATCTCACGTTCTATGAGGTCTGCTATCGCATCTAGTTTTTTAAGTATAAAAGGCGTAGCAAACATCGATACAACTGAGGCTGCGATAAAAATTTGAGCAGTTTGTATATCAAGTAAATTTCTAGTAGTCATTAGTCCAAAAACAGCTAGTGCAAATTCGCCTATTTGACAAACACTAAGTGCAGTTTTTGCAGCAACTCTTCGCTTTAAGTAGATGTTTAAGATAGCAAAAACAACAACTGCTTTTATCACCATGACACTAAATACTAGGCCAAGAACAAGCCAGATGTTTGAGATAACTACAGCAAAATTTATCTGCATACCAACGGTTATAAAAAATAGTCCAAGAAGCAGATCTCTAAAAGGTATGAGATCAACTTCGATTTGGTGTTTATACTGTGTCTCAGCCATCATCATACCGGCCAAAAATGCACCCAAAGAGTATGAGAAGCCAAAGAAGTGAGCCAAAGTACTGGAGCCAACGACCATAAATAAAATCGTAGCTATAAAAACTTCTTGCGAATTTGTTTGAATAACTTTATAAAATATCCAGTTGATGACATATTTACCAAGTAAAAATAGCACAACGATAAGAATAATCGCACTTGTAAATGTCTTTAGTAAAAGCTCATTTATTGAAGCATCTTGCGAGCTAAACATATCTATCATAAGCAAAATAGGAATGACGGCAATATCTTGGAATAGTAAAATCCCAAGTGCTTTTCTGCCGTAAATTTTACTCACATCGCCACTATCGTTTAGTGTCTTTAGTACGATCGCAGTTGATGAGAGTGCAAGCGCAAGACCTGCAATAAGTGCCGTTTCGTCTTTTAAGTGAAGGGCATAATAAAGCATCACACTCATTATAAAGCCACTTAAACAAACCTGTAAGCCACCATTTAAAAAGACCTCTTTTTTCATGCCCATTAAGTGTTTAAAGCTAAACTCAAGCCCAATGGTAAACATCAAAAACGCGATACCAAATTCCGCGATATGAGAAATTTCATCATTGCTTTTTAGGTTGAAAAATTCTGATATAAGCGTACCTGTTACGATGTAGCCGATAATGGTTGGTATCTGAAATTTTTTAAAAATGACATTTAATGCGACTGAGATCGCTACAACAAGCAAGAAACCTTCTAAAATTTGTTCCATAAATTATCTTTTACCTTCGTAAAATACAAGATCAAAGCTATTTTTTCTCTTTACGAGCGATCTTTTTGTGCTAGTTTGACTGGTAGCTTCGTGCAATTTTTTATTTAGCTCATCAATAGTTGATTCTAAATCGTCAATTTTTTCTTTCAACTGAAGTATCACATCAACGCCGGCTAAATTTACACCTAGTTCGCGGGTTAAATTTAGTATAGTTTTTACGCGATCAACGTCTTTTTGTGAGTAGAGCCTCATCTTGCCATCTGTTCTTGATGGCTCGATAAGTCCCTCTCTTTCGTATTGTCTTAAAGTTTGTGGATGTATGCTTAAAACCTTTGCAACAACGCTTATTAAAAAAAGTGGTTCTTCATAATTTTGCATTTTTTACTCCGGTAATTTTTCTTTTAGCTCTTTTACTAAGCCTTCATCAAGCTCACTGATATTTGGAAGTTTTACCCTGGCTTTTAAGTAAAGATCTCCATAAATTCCGCTCTTTCTATTTTGCACACCATATCCTTTTAGGCGGATCTTTGTACCTGTTTTTGAGTTCTCAGCGATCTTAATCGTGACATCTTTTTTGTAAGTATGTACATCGACCTTTCCGCCAAAAAGCATAGTTTTTAGTGGAATTTCTATATCTTTATAAAGATCGTCTCCGACTCTTTCATATTCGTCGCTTGGCTCAACGCTAATAGCAAGTATAAGATCGCCTTTTTGACCACCAGCGCTTTTACCTTTGCCTTTTACGCGAAGCTTCTCGCCGCCTTCTATGCCACTTGGAATTTTTATCTTAATGCTTTCGCCATTAAAATTTATCTTATGTTCGCCACCAGTTACAGCCACGTCAAATGGTATAGAAATTTTTGCATTTACGTCTAGATCAGCTCCGCCAAAGCCAAATCCACCACTACTAAATCCGTCAAATCCTCCAAAATTGCTACCAAATCCGCTGCTAAATTTAGCTCCACCGCCGCCAAAGCTACCTGAGAAGATATTCTTTAAAATTTCATTTAGATCGCCCATATCGGCTGAACTACTAGCAAAGTCGTGGAAATTTTGACCGCCAAACATAGTATCGCCGTACTGGTCGTATTGAGCTCGTTTTTTATCGTCGCTTAAAATTTCATAAGCAGCATTTATCTCTTTAAATTTATCTTCTGCTCCAGGGTCTTTATTGATGTCTGGGTGATATTTTCTGGCAAGTTTTCTATAAGCTTTTTTTATCTCGTCGCTTGAGGCACCCTTTGAAACCCCTAAAGTCTCATACAAGCTTTCACTCATATATTCTCCTTATATTTTTTTGATACGGATTATATCACAAAGCTTTAGCCTATGCAAGTCAAGTTTATTTTTGTTTAATAACAAGAAAAAGTGTTAAGATTTTATTTTTTCACTATATTTATAATTTGCAAAAAAATTTAGTTTAAAGGAAAAAAATGAAAAAGATTGTGCTAATTTCATTAGTAGCAGCTTCTTTTTTAGTGGGGGCTGATATTAAATTTAATGAAGCTAACTCTAATATCACGAGAGTCTCGCCACTTAGCGATAAAAATAGTGTACTTTCTTATTATGACTCGATCGCTCAGGCAAAGCTTTCAGTTGTAAATATCTCAACTACAAAAACGGTAAATAACGCTGGTATTGAGCAGATGTTTAATGACCCTTTCTTCAATGAATTTTTTGGATTTAACTTTGCAAAACCAAAAGAAAAAGAAAAAACTACTTCACTTGGCTCTGGCGTTATTATCTCAAATGATGGATATATCGTTACAAACAACCACGTTATAGAAGATAGCGATCAAATAGTCGTGACTCTTGCAAATGGTGGTAAAGAATTTAAAGCCAAATTAATAGGAAGTGATCCAAAAACCGATCTAGCCGTCGTAAAGATAGAAGCAAACGGACTAAATGCGATCACTTTTGCAGACTCGTCAAAGCTACTTGATGCAGACGTCGTATTTGCAATAGGTAATCCATTTGGCGTTGGTGAAAGTATCACTCAAGGTATCATTTCAGGGCTAAATAAAGATAATATCGGCCTTAATCAATATGAAAATTTCATCCAAACAGACGCCTCGATAAATCCTGGCAACTCAGGCGGCGCTTTAGTTGATAGCAGGGGCTATTTAGTCGGAATAAACTCAGCCATACTTTCAAAAAGTGGTGGCAATAACGGTATTGGTTTTGCAATCCCATCAAATATGGTAAAAGATATCGCTAAAAAGCTGATAACTGATGGCAAGATCGAACGTGGCTTTATCGGCGTTACTATTGCAAATTTAACTGATGAGCAAAAAGAGCTTTACACAAATAAAGAAGGTGCTTTAATAAGTGGCGTAGAGCAAGGCATGCCAGCAGATGAGGCTGGGCTAAAAAGAGGCGATTTAGTCATATCAGCTAACGATAAAGCTATCAAAAACGCAAATGATCTTAAAAATTTCATTGGCTCACTAACTCCAAATAGCAGCGTTGATATAACTTACGAGCGATCAAATAAAATAATGAATGCAAAAATCAAGCTTGCAAACGCTGATCACAATTCAAAAGACATAGCAAAAAGCATTATCATCGAAGGACTTAGCGTCAGTAATCTAAGCGATGAGATAAGATATAAATACAAAATCAGCCCAGATACTCAAGGTGTGCTAGTAACTGATGTGAAATCAGGCTCAAAAGCTGAAGACTTTGGCTTTGAAAGAGGCGATGTGATCGTACAAGTTGGCGAAGAGAGCATAAAAGATCTTCAAACATTTGCAAATACAATCAAAAATACAAAAGGTAAAAAGACGCTAGTGTGGATAAATCGCGGTGGTATCATACAAGGCCTTGTTATAAAATAATCATCTAAGAGCTGAAATTTCAGCTCTTAACCCTTTTAAATTTTTAAAATCTTAATCTGCTATAATCCTTAAAAATAAATTTACAACAGGAAAGATCATGACTAGAATTTTAATGATAGAAGATGATATGGAGCTTGCTGAAATTTTAACTGAATATCTAGAAAACTATGATATTGAAGTAGTGACTGCTGAAGAGCCATATATCGGACTATCTACGCTAAATACAAGTAAATTTGACCTAGTTATACTAGATCTTACATTGCCTGGTATGGATGGATTAGAAGTTTGTAAAGAGATCAGGAAAAATCACAACATCCCTATAATCATATCAAGTGCAAGGCATGATATAACAGATAAGGTAAATGCTCTTGATAACGGAGCGGATGATTATTTACCAAAGCCATATGACCCACAAGAGCTTTTGGCTCGTATCAAAAGTCACCTAAGAAGGCAGAGTATCACCCCAGCAAGTGAGGCGAGAAATTTAAATAAAGACTTGGTTCTAAAAGAATTTGAACGTGAAATTTTATTTAAAGGAAACGTGCTAAATTTAACTGCCGCAGAATACGACATCTTAAAATATCTACTTTTAAAAGAGGGCGGAGCGGTTACTAGAGAGGAGCTTATCTATAACTGCGAGAGCATAAATGAAGATAGCTCAAACAAAAGTATAGATGTCATCATCGGCAGAATTCGCCAAAAACTAAATGAAAATCCAAAAGAGCCAAAATACATCCACGCGATCCGCGGTATCGGCTATAAATTGGTTCTTTGATGCCAAGATCGTCTATTTTTATAACCATAACTTTTATCTTTGGACTCGCGCTCGTTTCGATATTTCTAGCTTTTTTGTGGCTCATGGGCTTTGATAAGCAAAACTATACAAGAGAGCTAAATAACAAATACTCAAACGTCGCTAGGACAAATTTGTTTTATATGGGTGGCATCATAAATAAAACTCAGTACGACCGCCAGCTTTCAAATATCGATATGCCAGAGATCAAAGACGAGAAGAAAAAAAATGAAATTTTAAAACAAGCGACCGTTTTAGAAGAAATTTCAAGCGATCTAGGCTCAAGTGCTATCTTGCTTTATGATAAGCACCATTACTTAAGGATTGAGCATTTAGACGAGCTAAAACTTTTAATGGATAAGGAATTTCAGCCTTACAGATACGAGGTGATAAAGGCTGTTTTTCTGGTGGTTGCGGTCATTTTGCTAGGTGCTTACATTTTTGTCATATATAAGATAAAGCCGCTTAGAAAGCTAAAGCGTCAGATCGTAAAATTTGCAAATGGTGAGCTTGATGGTGTGCAAAATGTTGGTAACGGCAAGGATGAAATTTCTGAAGTTTCTGAAGCATTTTATGAGGCGGTTTGTCAGATCAAGGCACTTAATGACTCAAGGCATCTTTTTTTAAGAAATATCATGCACGAGCTAAAAACTCCTATCACAAAGGGGCTAATAGCCGCTCAAATGATAGAAAAAAGCAAAAATCAAGAGAGGCTGATCTCTGTCTTTCACAAGCTTGAAAACCTAATAAACGAACTTGCAGCGATCGAGCAAATAACATCAAAAATAGGACTTAGCAATAAAACGCCATGTTTTATGAGGGATCTCATCGATGAGGCAATTGATATAGCCATGGTTGAAAAAGAGTGTGTTGGTGTCAGTGAGCTTGATGAGGTTAGGGTGCTTGTTGATTTCAAGTTATTTTCGGTCGCTATAAAAAATATGATAGATAATGGCATAAAATATTCAACTGATAAGCACGTAAATATCGTTGTTAGCAAGGATCATATGAAATTTATAACTCAAGGCGAGAAGCTAAAAAATGATCTTGACTTTTATGTCCAGCCATTTATCAAAGGAGAGGATACGCAAAAGAGTTTTGGACTAGGTTTATATATAGTTAGCAATATACTTGATGCTCATGGACTCAAATTTAGATACGAATACAAAAACGGAATGAATGTCTTTGTTTTTGAAAATTTACAAGATATAATAGTGACTTAAATAAAACATAATAAACAAAAGAGGGCTAAAAATGGCAGCAAAAATTTTCTCACCAGTTGATATCTTATCAATAATAGATCTTGAAATAGCTTTTATAAATCGTTATAAAAATGTAAAAGATTATGCGAAAAATTTATCTTTGATATATTTTTCTTTGCCAAGCACTAAAGAGTATAGTGAACTCTTTGAAAAATTTTTAAGACAAACTGACGTCGTTGTAAGAGAGAATGAGCATTATGTGGTTGTACTTCATGGAACAAATGAAAGAGGAGCTAGCGAGCTATTATCGGGTATTCAAGAGTTTTTAAACGCTGAGCCAATTGATTTGATAGTAAGCTATCCAAAAGATGGAAGAAACGCTAAAGAGCTTACTACTAAGCTTCAAGATGAGATAAAAGACAATTATGGCGTATTGCTTGAAATGCTTTCAAATCAAGAAAAATTTGAAGCTTTTGAAAGCATGATTTAATATAATTTTGTGGAGTTTGTTTGGAGAATTTACTACTATTTTTTGCAGTTTTGCTTATAACTAGCATTCTTTTAAGTAAGATCTCTGATAAATTTGGAATTCCATCTTTAATAGTATTTTTAGGTGTCGGTATGCTGGCTGGCTCAGACGGCTTGCTGGGCGTAAATTTTGACGACCAAGTAATCGCTCAAAATGTCGGCATGCTGGCACTCATATTTATACTTTATGCTGGTGGGCTAGACACTGATTTTGCAGCGATTAAACCGATCTTTGGTAGAGGTTTGGCTCTTGCTACACTAGGTGTTTTTTTAACTGCACTAGCTATCGCTCCAGTAGCAAAATATCTGCTTGATTTTACTTGGGCAGAGGCGTTTTTGCTAGGTTCTATCATCTCTTCGACAGATGCAGCAGCAGTATTTGCCATACTAAGAGCTAAGAAAATTTCACTTAAAAATAGAATTGCGCCATTGCTTGAGTTAGAATCTGGCTCAAACGATCCAATGGCGATATTTTTAACCATGACTATTATTCAAATGATCTCGCTAAATAGCACTCCAAGTGCGTCAGAGTGGGCGATTACACTGGTTAAGCAGTTTGGTATAGGTATCGCTATGGGCTATTTATTTGGCGTTGCTTTGCCAGCCATCTTTAATAGACTTCGCCTAAAAAGCTGGGGCCTTTATCCAGTTTTTTCTATCGCTTGGATATTGCTTTTATACACACTTTGCTTTAAGGTTGGCGGCAATGGCTACCTGGCTGTTTACATAGCTGGAATTTTTATAAACAAAAAAGAGTTTTCTCATAAGAAAAATTTAGTTGGTTTTCATGACGGTATCGCTTGGACGATGCAGATAGTTGTCTTTTTGACTCTTGGCCTTTTGGTAAATCCTTCCGAGCTTCCGGCAACGGCACTAATGGCGCTTGTTTTGGCCTTATGGCTTATGTTTTTTGCAAGGCCACTTGGTGTTTTTGCATCGCTTGTATTTTCAAAATTTAAGATAAATGAGCAAATTTTTATCTCATGGGTTGGACTAAGAGGCGTTGTGCCAGTCGTGCTAGCTACCTATGTTTATGTAGATGGCATACGTGATGCGGATATGATTTTTAACATTATATTTTTTATGGTTTTGATTTCTATTTTGATACAGGGCATGTCGCTTGGCTTTGCGGCTGATAAATTTAAGGTCAAAGAGAGCGAGCAAGAGGATGTTAAGCCAGTAGAAAACTCGCCGATCTTAAGCTACACGCTTCGTCAGCATACCATCCACTATGGCTCAAAACTAATTGGCAAAGATTTGGCTCAGCTTGAGCTTCCAACTGAGTTTTTAATAATCCTAATAAAGCGTAAAAATGAGTATCAAAAGCCAACTGGCTCAACAATCTTTGAAGAAAATGACTTGCTACTGATACAATGCGAAAATCAAGTACTTTATCAAGATACGATTAAGTATTTAACGTATTAAATTTAAGTTTTGTCATTGTTTGATGCTAAATTTTGATTTTATAAATTTATAACGCACGATAAATTTTAAAAAATAAAACTGCATGCAGTGCGAAGCACTAAAGCATGC